>JADKJG010000011.1 GCA_016722375.1 Bacteroidota bacterium
CTGCCGAGGTGGCGGTAGGCCTAGCGATATTAGTGACGATATTCAGAAATGTTCATTCGGTGGATATTGATGAATTGAAAAATTTGAAATGGTAGGAGAAAATAGAATACAGGGTATAGAACTCAGAATTGTCTGACATCTGATTTCTATTCTCTAGATATCCAAAAAGAAAAAGTGATTGAACTATACCTCATAATTTTATTGCCGCTTATCGGTTTTCTGATAAATGGTTTCGTAGGAAAGAGCTTGCCTAAAACTGTTTCGGGCATTATCGGTTCGGGGACGATCTTCATTTCTTTTGTTCTGTCGTGTATGCTTTTCATAGGCTTTTTGAATGGAAGCCAACATAAACTAGATCAGGATGTGTACGATTGGATTTCGTTTTCAGGATTTAATATCTCTTTTGGGTTATTGCTGGATCAACTATCGGTTATCTGGCTGATGGTAGTTACCGGTGTGGGTTTCCTGATTCATCTGTACTCGATTGGCTACATGCACGATGATGAGAAGTTTCACGTCTTCTTCTCTTATCTGAATCTATTCATTTTCTTCATGCTGCTTCTTGTACTGGGCAATAACTTCCTGGTGATGTATATTGGTTGGGAAGGCGTGGGACTTTGTTCGTATTTATTGATTGGTTTCTGGTTTAAGAATCAGGCGTATAATAACGCGGCAAAAAAGGCTTTTATAATGAATCGTATTGGCGATTTGGGCTTTTTGATTGGCATGTTCCTGTTGTTATTTTATTTCAAAACATTACACTTTGGAACCTTGCAACTTGCTCTGTCATCAGTTTCAGTTTCTCACAGTGTTTTAGTAATGATTACGCTGTTTCTTTTTATTGGGGCTATTGGAAAGTCAGCTCAGCTACCTTTATACACTTGGCTTCCTGATGCCATGGCGGGTCCAACGCCGGTGTCGGCTCTAATCCACGCAGCGACGATGGTTACCGCTGGTATCTATATGATAGCTCGCGCAAACTTTATTTATATACTTGCTCCTGAAACCATGCAATTGGTTGCGGCTATTGGTGCCGCGACCGCCCTGTTTGCCGCTACGATTGGTGTGCTTCAAAATGACATCAAGAAGGTTCTGGCATATTCTACAGTTTCCCAACTGGGTTTGATGTTTCTGGCTTTGGGGGTAGGGGCTTTTACCTCTGGAGTATTTCACGTAGTTACCCACGCTTTCTTTAAAGCTTGTTTGTTCCTCGGTGCTGGTTCGGTGATTCACGCGATGCATGGAGAACAGGATATACGAAATATGGGCGGCTTAAAGAAGTGGATGCCTCTAACCTTCTGGACTTTCCTGATTTCCTCGTTAGCCATATCGGGGATATTTCCTTTCTCTGGTTTCTTTTCTAAAGATGAAATCTTAGCGGCCTCGTTTGAGCACGGCAAGGTTTTGTGGGTTGTCGGTTCCGTAGCTTCACTGCTGACTGCGTTCTATATGTTCCGGTTGGTGTTTCTGACCTTTACGGGCAACTTTAGAGGAACGCAAGAACAAAAAAGTCATTTGCATGAGTCGTCTTGGTTGATTACAATTCCACTAATTGTTCTTTCGGCTCTTGCTGCAGTTGGTGGATTGATGGGCTTGCCGGAG
Organism: Bacteroidota bacterium; assembly: GCA_016722375.1. Taxonomy (NCBI): domain Bacteria; kingdom Pseudomonadati; phylum Bacteroidota; species Bacteroidota bacterium. The sequence continues at coordinate 1,603 of JADKJG010000011.1, forward strand.
TTTCTCGGTTTTCATCATTGGATGAAGGATTTTCTAGCTCCTGTCTTTGTTCCAAATCCTCATGCAGAATTTGGACAGGCACTTTCTCATTCCACAGAGATGGCACTGATGGCAGGTGCTTTTGTAGGTGCTGTGCTTTCAATCGCTTATGCTTATATGAAGTATGTATCAAGGAATAATCTTCCTGCCAAGGAAGGAGAGGAGCAAGGCTTGGGTAAGGTGATTTACCACAAATACTATATTGATGAAATCTACGATCAAGTTATTATTAAACCTTTGATGCTGATGTCGGAATTGGTTCATGATTGGATAGACCGCGGCTTGATTGATGGTTTTGTTAATCTGAGTGGAAAATTATCTATGAATATTGGCGGGCAGGTACGCAGGATTCAAACTGGCTCTATTGGCTTCTATCTTTTCGCAATGGTAATATCTATTGTTTTGATCTTTTTCTGGGTTTCTATAAGTAAGTAATTGATGTTGCTATTAATTCTATTGTTTTCACCCTTGCTGTTTGCCTTATTGGTTCTCCTATCGGGAAACCGCTTTGCAAAACATGTAGCATTGGGCGGAGCTATTCTTACTTTCTTTTCCTGTAACTTCCTGAAGCCGGTCTTTGAGGATGGAGGTTACGCAGCGATTACTTATTCGCATGAATGGATTGCTAACCCTTTGATTAACTTTTCATTGATGCTTGATGGGCTGAGTTTTATGCTCGTAGCACTAACTACCTTTTTGGTGCCGCTCATCATCTTTACGACTTACAAAAAGGAAGTTGAGAATGCGAAGGCATTTTATTCATTAATCCTGCTGATGGAGTTTGGGCTTCTGGGTGTTTTCCTTGCTTCGGATGGATTTCTCTTCTATGTATTTTGGGAATTAGCCTTGATTCCAATTTATTTTATTGCCTTGCTTTGGGGTGAAGGAAAAGATAAGGCATTCCGTAACCGAGCCATATTCAAGTTTTTTGTGTATACACTTTCGGGTTCGCTGTTCATGCTGATTGCTCTTATTTATCTGTATCAGCAGGCTGGAAGTTTCGATCTGAATAAATTTTATGCGCTTTCCTTGACGGACAAAGAGCAATCGCTCTTGTTCTGGGCTTTCTTTGTAGCCTTTGCTGTCAAGATTCCGATTTTCCCTCTTCACACTTGGCAGCCAGTTACCTATAAAGAGGCGCCTTCTGCGGGAACCATGTTGTTGGCTGGCATTATGCTGAAGATGGGTACTTATGGTTTGCTTCGTTGGCTATTGCCTATTGTACCTCATGGCGTGATAGAATGGACTCCATTGGTAATTGTATTAAGCGCTATTGGGGTAATCTACGGTTCGGTCATAGCATTGAGGCAGGACAATTTAAAGAAACTATTAGCCTATTCTTCATTTGCCCACGTAGGCCTGATTGCTGTCGGTATTTTTACACTTACGAGCGAAGGATTTCAGGGAGCAGCGGTACAGATGTTTGCTCACGGATTCAATGTGGTTGGTTTGTTTTTCGCCGCAGAGATTATCTATAGAAGAACCGGGACTAACAGCATAGCCCAGTTGGGGGGCATTCGTAATGTAGCGCCTGTTTTTGCCACTTGCTTTTTTATTGTCGTGTTGGCAAGTGTGGCTTTACCGGGTACGAATGCTTTTATCGGTGAGTTTCTGCTCCTTTTCGGAACGTTTAAATACAATATGTGGCTAGCTGGCATTGCCGGGTTTACAATTATTTTGGGGGCGGTGTATATGTTGCGGATGTATCAAAAAGTAATGTTGGGTGAAACCAATACTACGACCGAATTCTTTGCTGACTTAAGTGTAGGTGAAATCATTGTATTTGTCTTGATTATCGTTGGAATTTTTGAAATTGGATTGTTTCCTAAAATGCTGATGACGTTTATGCAACCCTCATTAGATAATATCCTGAACCACGCCCTGAGATAATGAATACCCTAATTTATACTTCTCTTCTTGGAGTTGGTTGTTTGGTAGTGGAAATGCTGAACCAACGCAAATTGGTATTGCCATTTGCCGTTGTGGGTTTGTTAGCCATCTTAGGCATGAATATTCAGACTTGGGGGCTCAACCAGAGTTTCTATCACAACATGGTGTTGTCTGATAATTTCTCTGAGGCTTTTTCCTCCTTGTTGATTTTTCTAACTATTCTGATCTTGGTTTTGGCGAATGATTTTTTTAGAAATGAAGCATCCAAAATATCAGACTATGTCTCCATTCTTGTATTTACCTTAAGTGGTGCCATAGCTATGGTTTCCTTCGGCAATATGGCTATGTTCTTTCTTGGCTTGGAAGTGCTTTCTATTTCGCTTTATATTCTGGCAGGTAGCAAGCGTAAAGATATCCGTTCGAATGAAGCGGGTATGAAATACTTCCTGATGGGAAGTTTTGCTTCTGGGGTACTTTTGTTTGGCATTGCGCTGATCTATGGAGAAACCGGAAGTTTCGACATTGCCCGGATAGGAAATTATGTACACAACACCATGCCCTCTATTCTTTTCTATATCGGTGCAGGAATGATTTTGGTCGCCATGCTTTTTAAAGTATCGGCAGTACCTTTTCACTTCTGGGCACCCGATGTTTACGATGGTTCACCCACCCTCGTCACTATTATGATGGTATCTGTTACCAAAATTGCCGCTTTTGCGGGGTTCTATCGTCTATTTAGCGAATGTTTCTCTACCACACTTCCTCTTTATGGACTCGCGCTTTCCATCATTACTGCGCTTACGATGATTGTAGGGAATTTCACGGCGTTGCATCAAAACTCTTTCAAAAGACTCTTGGCTTATTCCGGAATTTCACATGCCGGTTATATGATGTTGGGTATTATCAGTCTTTCCGGCAAGACCGACGAATCTATTTTCTATTATGCCGTAGCTTATGGTATTGCTTCCATAGCCGCGTTTGCCACCGCCATAGTGGTTGCTGAAAGTACGGGTTCTGATAACATAGATTCGTTTAATGGTTTAGGAAAGAAAAATCCTTTTCTCGCCGTGGCGCTCACCATCTCCATATTGTCCATGGCAGGTATCCCGCCGCTTGCTGGCTTTTTCGGAAAGTACTATATCTTCAGCGAGGCTATCCGCAACGGTCATATCATCTTAACCATCATAGCCATTATCAATTCAATGGTAGGCGTGTATTATTATTTCAAAGTAATGATAGCCATGTTTACTGAAGGCGATAATGGTAGTACTATTCGGGTCCCGGCTTCCTACCTGATTATCATTGGTTTCTGCGCCCTGCTAGTGATTTTGTTTGGCATCTTCCCTTCGGTCATATTGAGTCTGATTTAATAATCTTTGTCTCCTTATTTTTCTTGCGGGCCAATAAGCGTGAAAAAAGGAACGAAGCTGGGCTGACTACTTTTATATATACTTTGTCGCCTCCTTGTGCATGAGCTAAGCGAAATGAATCCTAATTTTGGCTATATTTATGTTCAATTGCAGAGGGAAACTTGATGATTTTTTCCTTAAACATTGCCGCAATTATTTTTTACTTTATTCTGATTGGCATTGTAATGTTTCTAGTTTGGCTTTGGACAATTCTCGGCATCATTCAACAAAGTTTTAATGGTAATGATAAATTAGGTTGGCTGGTGGTCATGATATTTCTTGCTTTGTTAGGCGCTATTAGACCTCTTTCCAAAATCAAATAGGCTTAGTTAGTAAGTTAGCAATAGCCGCGATTAGGTTGAGCCGCAATTTGAACCTTCTTCTTCTGTTTCGATATTTTTCAGCCAGTATTCTGAATATTTTGAGTTTTCGGATGATATTCTCGATAGCCACCCTGCTGGAGGATATCCGTTGGTTTCTTTGTTTATCTGTTTTGGTAAGCGGATTTTTCTTGCTTCTTTTCTTTGGTATTTCGGTATTGGGATGTGCCTTTTGTAATCCTTGGTATCCGGTATCTACTTCTGCGGTTATGGTGGGATGGATGGGTGTTTGGCTTTGTTTATACAGCTTGTAATCATGCTTGCGTCCATTTCCCACTTCGGTGCAAACAATCTGTCGGGTATTTTGGTCTGCTATTATCTGTGATTTTAAGGTGTGTCTTTTCTTTTTACCTGAGTAATAACGCCGCTGTTTTTTTAGGTCGCTCAATAGGGGGTTTCCGTCACATCTATCCAGACTAGCTCAAACTTATTTTCCGGACAGGTAAGTACCTTTTTGCCAGGCAAATGAAACCGGGGATCGTTGATGAGCTTATGCTCCGTATCCATAATTATTTTGCAAACCGCCGATTCACTAATGTCATAGGTAACGCCAATATGGAACATCGTTCGATACTCCCTGTAATACATCAGGAGCATCAAAACCTTGTCCTCTAAACTTAATTTGGAAGCCACTCCACGGCTTGGGTGCTTTCTTGCTTTTGCATTGCCTCTTCTAGAGCCTGCACCATCAGATGAAACACCTCTCAGGTGACTCCTGTACTACGTTTAAACTGTGCCTTTGGCTGTTTTTGAATAATTGTCCATCGCATGAAGCAAAGAAATTATCAAACTTCTGTTTTTCCACAATTCAATCAACAGAACACATAGTCTAGTGTACTTATTTTTAGAATAAACCCATTTTGGAAAGAAGTCTATTCTCTATTCGTTTGTTGGGAGAAAACTTTGGATTAAATAATTTGACTAATCCGGAAGGCTCGAAATTTTATTGGTCCTAGGCAAGGTTAAGACCCTGCACTTTCAGGGCAGTGCCTTTAGTGCTACACATTTTTGGTAAATCTGCTTAATGGGAGTAGAGAACAGGCAAGAGGGGCATTCGACCGGTCGCTTAAATGTCCATATAGTATGGATTACAGAATATCGGTATCATGTATTGCAGGGAGATATTCAAAAGCGATGAAGGGATTTGATAAAACAAATATGCGATGCGTTGGACGTAAGGATATTAAAAGGAGTGGTGAGCAAAGACCATATCCATATACACATTGAATATCCTCCAAAGTTAAGCGTAAGTGATATAGTAAAGATGCTGAAAGGTCGTACATCAAGAAGAATACAGGATGAATTTCCTGAGTTGAAGAAGAAGTATTGGGGGCGACATTTTTGGGCAGTAGGGTATGGATGTTGGAATAGTGGTAACATTACGGAAGATATGGTGCAGCAATATTTGGAACATCACAAAAGTGCGGCAAACGATGAAGGCGATAATTTCATACTGGAGTAGGGATTTATTCCATCCCCAAACCTATGCGCTTTTAGTGCATAGTATTTTAGTTAGTAGATTTTACTTGTAAATTTGACGAGTGGACCACTTGATTTCGGGTTACTTTATCTCCCCCTTTTCGTTCTGGTTTGACCACCAGAACCACCGAGTTGAAAAGTTAATAGTTTTAAAAGTATGGTAACTTCCAAACTATAAAAAAGTAGCGACTTTTTGCCTCCCCTCTGTTTTTTATTTGACAACACAGAATTAAAACAGAGATTTAATATTGGATTTGCCAACCTCCTGGTTACAAAACTGAGTGCTTGATACACAGATAAAGTTCATTTTATCCAACTAGAAAATACTTAAAAATTATACCCCACTTGAAAGGTGAAATTTCTAGGTGCTTCTATTAATGCCGGACGAAGGGTATATTCAGTATTCAAGACATTCTTGCAAATGAAAGTGAAGGACACTTTATCTTTGTAATTATAACCGGCGCGAAGGCTCATCACAAAATCTCCTTTGTTATGTGTGGCGCGGAACTTAGTCACGACAGGCAAGGCTCCGACGCTGAGGTTATCTACTTCTTTAATAAAGCTGTTATAGAAGGCACTGACACCGAGTATGACTCCTTTGTAAGTCACTTGTAAATCTGCTTTAGCCGAATGTTGTACGCGATATTTAAGTAGTTTGGTACTATTTGCATCAGCAGGGTTATAGTCTAAATTTCGTGGATACAGATAAGAGTAACCAATCAAAAAGTTGAGTGGAACACCAAATATCTTACCATTTGCAACTGCTGAAATCTCAGCCCCGGCTATAACGGTGTTTACAATATTAACGGCGCGAAATGGAACTCCATATAGTTGAAAGCTGTCGGGATAGTTTTCATATACCTGGAACTCAATCATATCGTGATAACGCATCACATAGCCGCTCAAATCGAAATAGGCAATCCAGTTACTCACCTTAACGGCTTGTTTTATCCCGATTTCTGCGCTCCACCCATTTTCGGGCCGAAGAGAGTCGTTAGGAAAGGCTTGTGCAAAACTGCGAATGGTATAGACGTACTTTTCGGCTAAAGAAGGGAAGCGGAACCCTTGCCCAAACGAGGCTCTAAGAAATGTACCTTGTGTAGCTTGGTAATTGAGTCCACACCTGAAAAGTGGAGTGACGGGTGATTGGATATCTGTTTCTTTATTCCGAAGATGGTGCAATAAATTGATGAAAGGCAAACGATTTTGTATGGTATGACCGGACAGGCGCGCATATTCCAAGCGAAGACCAGCAGAAACCGTCAGGCGTTTGAAGAACTTCTTTTCTACCTGCACAAAAGCAGAAAAGTTCATGACGTCGCGTGTGTTGAAGTATTTAATGTTGCGAATGTTGGAAGTCAATTCACCAAAGGTTTTCCCTTCTATGAGTGAATAATATCCATTACTTCCGGCCGTAAGAATGAGGTCGTATTTTTTGAATTTGCGGAGGTAGGTATAGTCATAGTAAAACTGATGTGCGAGTGAACTATCTCCCGTTGTGGAGTAGCGCAGCGTGTTGTAATATCGGAACTTGAGGCTGTGCCTGTTGTCTTTTTTGTCATATAGATTTACATAAGGATCAAAGATGAGCGTGCGTTCTTTTGTCTGAGTAAAATCTATAGGGACATAGGTGAGCGTAGCCACTCCCTTGGAGGCGAAAAAGTCTTTTGATGTTTGATGATACAAGTTCATATTAAGACCCACGGTGAGGTTGGGTAGTTTGTGGGGTGTATAACGAAGTTTGGAAGTGAGCCGAGCCTGCTTATAGTCGTTATTCATGCGAAATCCCTGGTCTTGCTGATATCCACCAGCTAAAACCACGCCAAAATCTCCATATTGTTTGGCGTGCATGATTTGTGCGCCGCCAAACATAGGGCGGCTGATTCGGCTAACAGTATCGCCGTTTTTTTTAATCACACCTTTTTTCCACCCTTGGTTCCAAGTGCGTTGACGTGGCTGACCATAGAACCCATAATTAATTAGAACCTTATTAACCATTTCTGGTTTGGGGTTCACGGTGCGCATATTTATTACGCCATTTAAAGCAGAGGAGCCATAAAACGCAGAGGCGCAACCTTTAATCACTTCTATCTGTTCTAATGCTTCGATAGGAATCATATCCCAGATAATGCCTCCATTTTCAGGGCCGATCACCGGCATTTCATCTAACAAAACCATTACCCGGTTGCCAGTCACATCGCTGAAACCGCTGCCTCCGCGGATAGAAATTGTTTTGCCCAACATATTCACACCGGGCACTTTCTGCATAGCCTCATCCATCCTGGCGCTATTCTGATTAATGACCGATGCCTTCAGTATTTCCATAGAAACTACTTCTTCGCCCAATACTTTTTCATATTTTGTACCGGTCACGACAACCATATCCAACTCATTCGCCTCTGCTGCCATTTTGATGTCCTGTCTTTTCTCCTTTACTGACAGCATCGTGACTGGAATGCTTCTTTTAGAATAGCCAACATAACTGAGTTGAAGCATGTGAGTTCCCTGCTCCACCTTTAATTCATATTTTCCATCCACGTCGGTTTGGGTGCCATTGGTAGTGCCTTTAACTTGAATGGCCACGCCGAATATCGGACTGTTGTCTTTTTCATCCGTTACGGTACCATAAATTCTGGCAGACTGTGATAGGGATACAAGTGCCACCATCAATCCGACACTTGTTAGAAAATGGGGTAGATATCTCATACTTTACTTTTTGCGGGCAACTGGAAGAACATAACTTAATTGAACGGTATAATTTCTGGGGGCTTCCATATAGGCAGGACGCGGAGTGTATTCCCAATTCAATAAATTCTTTACTAAAAACGCCACGCGAATACCTGCTTTAAAATTATACGCTAAGTGCATATTCAAAATTACATCTCCTTTCCCTTTACCATAAGGGATTGCTTCCTTCTCATTTCGATATTGCTGCAAACCCGTAAATGCACTAGTGCCTTTTAAATTGTCAAGCGTTGTGAAAACACCTCCGACAAATGCGTAATCAATGTTCTCCATATAGCTGGTGTACTGAATATTAGTATTCCACTCCAAGCCTACAACACTCAAGGTCATATCGAATTTTACATTATGACGTTGACGGTACTTTAGTACATTTTTTGAGGAGGAAGAGGTCTGTCCGTATGTTAGATAGGGTTTTGAGTCTGGGTTATTGCTCTGATTATAATAATCAACTCCGGGAAGAGCAGAACTACTCAAGGGCAGAGGAACGCCTTGGTAATTGAATAAGGTCAACTGATCGTCCCAATTCAACGAGCGCGGATCTATATAAGTATATCCTGCCATCAATTGTAACTTTGCCTTTCCCATAACAAATTCGTTGACCCATACCAGTTCGCCTCCAACTATCCTTGTCTTGCCTATGTTTTGGGAAGAAAACCCAAGGCCGAAGTTGGAGCTAAAATCAGTCCACTTGGAGGTATCGCCGAATTGTCCAAAAGTAAACTCCATCATATTGTCATACTGGTTCCAGAAACCGGAAGCATCTATAAAGCCAGTCCAAGCTTTACCTGCTTTGTATCCCTGACGGATACCTAACTCGGCGCTGTAACCTTTCTCCGGTTGCAGTTTTGGATTAGAAGCAATGGAAAGAATACCGACATTGGTGCTGACATATCGTTCTGCTATAGTGGGATAGCGGAAACCCTGGCCAAACGAAGCGCGGATAAAAGTGGCTTCTGCGGGTTGGTAGTTAATCCCGACACGAGCTAAAGGATAAGTTAATTCCTTTAAAGAATTCTGGCGAAGTTCTAAACGATTAAAATAAATACCGGGAGCGGTAGAATCGAGCACATAATGTTTCATATCGAAATAATCCCAACGTGCACCTAGTGAGATACTTAGCCGGTTAAAGAATTTAAAATCTGCTTGAACATAGGCGGAGAAGTTGTAGCTTGTGTTTTTGCCAAACAGGCTGCTGATCGCGCTTTTTGGCGGACGCACATCGTCGAAAGTATTGACAACGCCTACAATAAGATTAGACTGAAATCTACGCTTGTCAAACCGGTGTCGGTATTGGACTTCTGAATAGTAACGATTCGGAACGGAGCCTTGTCCGGTAGAATTGTGATTAGTAGCATTGAAATACCGGCCGCTTACCCTTAAGTGATTATTCTTTTTGTCTGAGTATTCTAAGAATGGATCCAGTGTAAAACGATTGTTTTTATAAATCGTCACCGTACTAGGATAAGGTTTGTATGCGTTGGAATCAACCCCATTCCAGAAGAAGAATGCTTTCCCCCAACTATAATATCCGCTAGCAGTTATTCCTATACTGAGACCTGCTATCTTTTTGAAACGGAGGCGATACTTGATGGTGCCCCGAACGGTATGGGTATCACTGGAGTCCAGATAACCGGTAGATGCATCCATTGCTCCGCCCAATACCAAATCGTGAACACCAAACTTCTGACGATAAGCAAAGTTTACCCCCCCCATCATCGGATTGTTGTTGCCCCACCATTTCATGCTAGGAGTTTTGACCGGACCTTCATAGAGGCCGCTGTAAACCGATACCCGTGCGTAGGGTTCATCCGTAGGATAGGCTGTACGTATATTGACAATGCCATTCAGCGCGCCGGAACCATAGAGCGCAGAAGCCGCTCCTTTAATCACTTCTATCTGCTCTACATTCTCCATCGGAACGATTGCCCACTTGGCATCTCCGGCATCGGCGCTTAGAAGGGGAAGATTATCCATCATTACCTGAACGCGCGAACCAGCTCCATAACTCCAGCCAGAGCCACCGCGGATATTCACTTGCCCATCGGCTATGGTAACTCCCGGTATGCGGGTCATTCCTTGATCTAGCGACGTGATGTTTTGCTCGGTCAGGTGATTACCCTTCATCACCTCCAAAGAAACTGTTTCTTCACCTAACCTCTTTTCGTATTTGCTGCCGGTCACTACCACCGCATCCATCATTTGCTGCTTTTTAGTCAGTACGACATTGAACTCCTTGTCTTCTCCGGCAACCAGCGTAATAGTCATTCTTTGTTCCACACGTCCTAAATAAGCATAGAGAACTTGGTAAGTGCCCGCTGGAAGACCCACTTCATATTTCCCGTCAAAATCAGTTACCGTGGCAATACCCTTAGATACATCCACTACTATATTGGCACTGACTAATGGTACTTGTAGTTCATCCGTAACCTTTCCGAATAGACGGGCGGTCTGGCCTTGAATTTGAAAACTGAAAAATAGCAGGAAGGCAAGGGAGTAAAGCCTGAAAATCATGCACGCTTTTTTTGGTTCAGGCAAAACTAATTTTTTTCATTACTCGTCTCCAAACGAATTGTTGGAAAATGTAGATAAGGTTTTTGCCTTGTTTAATAGGCGGTGAGAAGAACAACATTACTTCTTCATCTGCACGAGAGCTTCTTCGACTGTTTTTACCGGTAGTTTGCACGTTTTGTTTCGACAAACATAAATGTAGGTGCCGTCGTTTTTCATTTTGTCTTTCAATAAGGGAAGGTTGCTTTGAGAGGTACTTCCCAGAAAAACAGCATGAGGCAAAAAATGTTGTTGCAAAGTTTGTTTCAATTCCTTTGCATCCTTTCCTACAATAGCAACTTCAAAAGGTTCCTCCATCAAATAATCCATCAGTATAGCCCAGTTGGCATAATAAGCAGGATGCGTGAGCATATTATCCTTTACTTTAGATATGGCCTTTTCAGCTTTTTGGATATAATCCTCTCGGTCATCAATCAGGCCGAGGCGATAGAGCGCATTTGCCATAGAAGAATTAGAAGCCGGAATCACGTTGTCGGAAGTCTCTGTTTTTCGGGCAATAAGTGGCGCATCGCTGATGGAAGTATAAAAGAACAATCCGGTTTGAATATTATAGAAATGCTGAATCACATATTCGCTCATTTCATTTGCCAGCAACAGCCATTGCTCGTCAAAGGTAACTTCATACAAAGCAATAAATGCCTGAATTGTGAAACTATAATCATCCAGAAATCCATTGATACTCGTTTTGCCGTTCTTGTAATTTCTACGGATACTGCCATCCGGCTGTAGCATCTTATCGCGAAGAAATGAGGCCAGAACCAAAGCGCGGTCAAGAAACTTTTGGTCACTAAAAGATTCGTAGGCATTCGTATAACCCATCAGCATCAGGGCGTTCCATGAAGTCAATATTTTATCATCCAATGCCGGACGGATTCGTTTTCCTCTTTCCTTCAAAAGCTTTTCCTTCCATTTCTTTAGGTTCTGAGCTACGATCTCCGGTTTCAGTTCACTGTTTTCTATCCTCACCAAGTTATTCTTCCTGCCTTCAAAATTTCCTCCCGGCGAAATCCTAAACACCTTCTTGAAATCCTCAAAATCAATGCCCAGTATTTGTTTTAACTCCTCATAGCTCCAAACATAGAACTTGCCTTCTTCTCCTTCGCTGTCGGCATCGAGGGCAGAATAAAAGCCGCCGGAGCTATCGCTTAATTCACGCTCAACAAAATCCAACGTTTCATAAACTACTTCTTTATAGCGCTCATTTTTAGTTAGCCGATAAGCTTCGGCATAAAGAGAAACGAGTTGTGCGTTGTCGTACAACATCTTCTCAAAATGTGGAATCTCCCACCGTTCATCAACCGAATAGCGGGCGAAGCCACCCCCCAACTGGTCATAAATTCCACCATTCATCATGCCGTCCAGCGTGGCAGTGACTGCTTTCAACGCTTTGGGATTACCAGTGTAGTAATAATTCTGCAGTAGATATTGATAGGTAATTGGCATGGGAAACTTGGGCGCCCCTTTCCTTCCACCCAAATCATAATCCATTCCTGCATCGAGGCGATCAAAAATCATAGACCGATCGTTGGGTGAAAAAATAGCCGGTGTGTTTGAATCTAATGCAAAGCCATCCATCCCTTTAATGCCTTGTGTAATTTGTTCAGCGCGTTGCAGGGCTTCTCCTCTTTTATTCTGCCAATAATCGGCGAAGTAATGCAATACTTGTTTCCATTTTTCATTGGGGAAATAAGTGCCGGCATAAATCGGTCGCCCGTCTGGCAATGCAATGGCGTTAAGCGGCCATCCGCCGCCGCCGGTCAGCAGTTGAGCGGCATCCATATAAATTTGATCTACATCCGGCCTTTCTTCGCGATCTACTTTGATCGAAACAAAATGCTCATTCATCAATTTGGCCACCGTCGTGTCTTCAAAACTTTCATGTTCCATTACATGGCACCAATGGCACGCCGAATAACCAATCGAAATAATCAGGAGCTTGTTTTCGTTCTTTGCCTTTTGAAGCGTTTGTTCATTCCAAGGCATCCAATCCACCGGATTATGGGCATGTTGCAACAGGTAGGGACTGGTTTCATGAATCAGTTCGTTAGTAAAAGGATGTTTTGTCATGGATTGCGAATTACAGGAATAAAGATGAGCCAGCAGTAAGACCGCTGCGCTTGCTTTTAGGAAGATATTCATTGCCGCGGCAAGTTACAAAACTCTTAGGCAGTGGTTTGTCGTGAAAATGATTTTGCAAATTATCTTTTCGCAATGCGCTTGGCGAACGCCAAGTGATGCTACCCTTTTCAAAATAATTTACTTTCGGCAGGATTTTAGAAAAAGATGGAACCTGCCAAACGCATCCTCTTAACGGTTACCAATGACCTGACCTACGACCAGCGCATGCAGAAGGTTTGCCGCAGTTTGGCTCAAGCGGGATATGATGTCGAACTTATTGGAAGGAAAAGAGACATCTCCATGCCCATCTCAATCGAGCCTTATCGCCAAACGCGGCTTAAATGTTTTTTCAACAAGGGCAAATTTTTTTATTTGGAGTATAACCTTCGCTTGCTTTTTCATCTTGCCTCCATGAATTTTGATGCCATTTGTGCGGTGGACCTCGATACCGTCATGCCGGTGTCCATCATCGGCAGGCTGAAAGGAGCCAAGCTAATATTTGATGCGCACGAATATTTTAGCGAAACCCCCGAAGTAGTTCGGCGACCTTTAATAAAGAAAATATGGGAGTGGATTGACCGGACCTTTGTTCCCGGTTTTGATCTGATTTACACCGTTTCGCCCGGGTTGGCAAACATCTTTTCGACCCGGTATGGACAGCCCGTTCATGTCATACTCAATGTTCCGTTGCTGGAAGAAAAAGAAAAGAAAGAGTCTGCCCACCGTCCTGCCACGCTCATCTATCAAGGTACCTTGAACGAAGGCAGAGGTTTGGAACAGATGATTGAAGCCATGAAATCAATAGATGCCAAACTGTTGTTGGCCGGCGAAGGAGATTTGTCGGAAGAACTGAGGCAACTGGTTCGAGAACAAAACCTGGAACAGAAAGTAGAGTTTACGGGCTGGCTTTTGCCCGATCATTTGGCAAAGGTGACCGAAACGGCCGATATCGGCATCCATGTTTCGCTCAACAAAGGATTGAGCTACTATCATTCGCTCGGCAACAAGTTCTTTAACTACATCCACGCGGGCCTTCCACAGGTTTGCACCACTTATCCCGAATACCAGAAGATAAATGAACAATATAACGTCGCCCTTTTGATTCAAGATGATTCGCCCGATGAAATAGTTAAAGCAGTACAACGTTTGCAAGATAACCCTGACTTATTCGTTCGCTTAAAAAGAAATTGTGAAACTTGCAGCCGAGTTTATAATTGGCAGGAAGAATCCACCAAACTGTTGAACCACTATGCAGCCCTATTCCGGTAAACACCTCCACATCATCTCCTTCAATGTGCCCTACCCGCCCGATTATGGCGGTGTGATAGACGTGTTCTACAAAATCAAGGCGCTCCACGATTTAGGCATCAAGATTCACCTCCACTGCTTCGCCTATGGAAGAGAAGAAAGCAAGGAACTGAACGACCTCTGCCAATCCGTACATTATTATCCCAGTAAAAAGTTTTATCAGGCAATTTACAGCAGCGTGCCTTACATTGTAGGTTCGCGGAAGAGCGACGATTTGCTCACCAACCTCACCGCCGACGAATACCCCATCTTGTTTGAAGGCATGCACACCTGCCTGTATCTCAATCATCCCGGGTTGAAAGGAAAAATGAAGGGAGTACGCATGCACAACGTAGAGTGGGACTATTACCGCAGCCTCAAAGAATCAGAGCGCAACTATCTGATCAAATTCTATTTCTACTATGAATCAAAAAAGCTGCGAAAATTTGAAGAAGAACTGAAATATGCCGATAAGGTTTTCGCCATTTCCAAAAGCGACTACGAATATCTGCGCCTCAGCTACGAAAACATTTTTTTCGTCTCCGCCTTTCACAACAATCAGGAGGTAACCAGCAAAACCGGGAAGGGGAAATACATATTATATCAGGGGAACTTGAGCGTGGCCGAGAACAATCAGGCTGCCATGTTCATTGCCAAGAAGATTGCCGAGGGAATGCCCTATCAATTTATCATTGCCGGTAAACAACCCACCTCCTCGCTCAAAAAAGAAATCAAAAACATCCCAAATGTAGAGTTGATTGAAAATCCACCCTTCGAAAAAATGGCCGAACTGATGGCCGACGCGCATATCAACCTGCTTTTTACTTTCCAAAGCACCGGCATCAAACTCAAACTGCTCAACTCGCTTTATCGCGGTCGCTTTGTTTTGGTCAATCATAAAATGGTGAACAACACGGGGCTTGAAAAACTCTGTATCATTGAAGACAACCCCACCGCCACCCAGCGCCTCGTTACCGACCTGATGGACATAGAATTTACCGAACATGACATCGAAAAACGTCAGCGCCTCTTAGAAAAAGACTTTGGCAACCTCAGCCAGGCAAGCAAGATTGCCAAAGAAATGTTCGGCTAAAACTCTCCGGCCCGCCTTCTCCTCTTCTTGCCATCAACCGCCTTGCTGGTGTCTTTTGGGATTGCTTTAAAGAGGGAGACAGTGGTCGAATCAATGATAAACAGTTTTGGAAGTAGCCCTTTGTTTTGGCAGATGTCGGATAAAAGACCACGATATTTTTCCAACAAGCACTAATAAAAGTTCTAAAAGATCCGTGAATCGCGGCGGCTATTAGCGTCGGACAGCGTGCTTCGTTTGCTCGGTAAATCAAATCTCTGGGTATCAACGATAGTATCTGGCTGATAATAGGTTTGCCGCTAAAGTTTTTACTTTGTGCCATGTAGTTTTATTTGTGCAAAACCAAAACTATAACAAAAGCCGAAGTGCCTATTAAGCGCTTCGACTTAGTTTTTTACCGGACAGTACTGCATTTGCTCCAGCAAATTTGGAATCCGCTGCACCAAATTACGTTTCTGCTGCACCAAATGGTGTTTCTGCTGCACCGAATGGTGTTTCTGCTGCACCAAATATGAAATTCGCTGCACCAAATTGCTTTTTTGCTGCACCGAATTATGTTTTCGGTGAACCAAATATGAAATCTGCTGCACCAAATCAAGAATTTGCTACAGCGTTTGATACAAACATCCTTTATTAAAATAAATTCATTCATTAACCATCAAAATTTCCTACTGTGAGCTATCCATTAAACGTAATTATTGACTTTTCTGGAAACAAAAAAGCCCTGACGGTTAGGTCAGGGCTTTGATATAAAGTTGTGGAAAGATTATTTGGCAGCGGCACCGGCGCGAGCGATGTATTTTTCGATGTCGCGGCTTTCATCGCTGTTGGGATAGAGGTCGCGCACTTGGGTATAGTATTTTTCTGCCTGAGTATAATCCTTCAGATATTCATAAGCTGCTCCGGTCTTGAAGAGGTAGAGGGGTGTGTATTTTTCATTGTCGGAAAAACTGGCGGCATTTTGATATTGTTTAACAGCCTGGTCCATTTGTCCTTTCTCGGCATAGGCATCGCCGAGGGCGTTTAGACGCAGTGCACCGATGATGGGATCGTCGGTGCTGAATTTGTCTAGATATTTGATGGCGTCGTCGAATTTTTTGAGATTGAGGCAACTGATGCCGGCGTAGTATTGGGCGAGTTTTCCGGCTTTGGTCATGGAGTAATTGTCGGCCACGTTTGCGAAGCCTTTGTAGGCGGCGTTGCCGTTGAGTGCCAGATCAAAGGAGTCTTTGGCAAAGGCGAATTCGGCCATGTACATGGCTTTTTGGGCCTTGAGGTTTTGTTCGGGAAGGTATTGCATGAAAAGGTAAAGCAAACCACCGATGATTAGGACGATGGCCCCTCCACCTATCATCAGCGCTTTTTGATTTTTTTCGGTAAATGCTTCAATGTTCAACAGTTGTTTTTGAGCATTTTCAACTAAGTTATCTTTATGTTCAGCCATATTTTTATTGATGTAAGTTTTAATTACGAGGTGCGAATATAATTTCTTTGGTTAGACGGTTAAAAAGGGGTAATCGGCTTGGGTGTATATATGTTTGTATAGTTCACCGTCCTCTGGGTAGGGGGAGTTTTCGGCAAAGGTGACGCTGTCTTCTATTTCTTTTTCTACGGCTTCGTTGATGGCATCAATATCTTTCTGTGTGGCGTATTTCTTTTTGAGGATGGTTTCAAGCGTGGTTTCGATGGGGTCGAGCTTCTTATATTCTTCTACTTCTTCTTTGGTGCGGTATTTTTGAGGGTCGCTCATGGAGTGGCCTTTGTAGCGATAGGTACACATTTCGAGAAAGGTGGGGCCTTCGCCTTTGCGCGCCCGCTCGGCGGCGCGTTCTACGGCTTCATGGACGGTTTCGCATTTCATGGCATCTACCGATTCGGAAGGCATGTCGTAGGCCTCGCCCAATGTGGAAATCTTGGTGACGTTGGAGGTTCGGCCTACGGAGGTTCCCATAGCATATCCGTTGTTTTCGCAAACGAAGATGACGGGCAGCTTCCAGATCATAGCCATGTTGAAGGTTTCGTGCAAAGCACCCTGACGGGCCGCGCCATCGCCAAAGAAGCAGATGGTTACATTGTCTTTGTCGAGATATTTATCGGCAAAGGCAATCCCTGCACCGAGCGGGATTTGGGCGCCGACTATTCCATGTCCGCCAAAGAAATTGTGTTTTTTGGAGAAGAAGTGCATGGAGCCGCCTTTGCCTTTGGTGCATCCGGTGGCTTTGCCGTAGAGTTCGGCCATGGCTTCGTTACAAGTAATGCCTTTGGCAATTGCCAGTCCGTGGTCGCGGTAGGCAGTAATGACGCGGTCGTCTTGACGCAACGCACTAACGGTTCCGGCGGCTACGGCCTCTTGTCCGATATAGAGATGGCAGAAGCCGCGAATTTTTTGTTGTCCATATAACATCCCGGCGCGTTCTTCAAAACGACGCAGGCGGTACATCAGTTGGTACCAGTATAAATAGGTGTCTTTAGTTACTTTTGCCATTCACGAATTGTTTTAAAAAAAGGCAGGCAAACATAGTGTTTCTTACCAGAATTTCACTTTCCAACTTTAAGAATCACGAAAACTTATCTCTTGGTTTTTCGCATAAAATCAATTGCATTATTGGTAACAATGGAGTGGGGAAAACGAACCTGCTTGATGCTATCTATTACCTCTGTTTGACCAAAAGTTATTTTAATAGTACGGATCAGCAGAATATACTCTTTGGAAAGGATTTCTTTCGGCTGGAAGGTAGTTTTATGAAGGGGGAAGAGTCTTTTGATTTGGTATATAAACTGCCGGTAGGGAAAAGAAAGGAATTGTTGGTTAATGAAAGCTTGCTACCCAAGTTGAGTGATCACGTGGGCGGTTTTCCTGCTATTATCATTTCGCCAGATGATAGTGTCTTGATAAATGGCGGAAGCGAGGAGCGAAGAAGGTTTTTGGATAACACCATATCTCAGGTAAACCATCAATACCTGGATAGCCTAATTCAATACAATAAAATTTTAGCGCAACGCAACGCCTCCTTGAAGCGTTTTGCTGAATCGGGTAGAGTGGATAATACTTTGCTCGACTCTTATGATCAGCAAATGGTGCCATTAGGGAATGAAATTCATCAAGCGAGAAAGGCCGCTATTGTATTGTTGGAATCTTTATTTCAGAACTTTCATCGGCAGGTAAGCTATGGTAGGGAGGTGACCGGATTTAGGTATCAATCGCCACTCAATGAACAAGCGTTTGAATCCTTGCTAAAAGCTAACCGGAACCGTGATTTGGTTTTGCAGCGAACCGATACCGGTGTTCACAAGGATGATATTGAATTCAGAATAGGAGAGAACAGGCTGAAACGTTTTGGTTCTCAAGGACAGCAGAAGAGTTTTATTGTTTCGCTGAAATTTTCGCAGTATGAGTATATCAGAAAGAATAAGAATTTTGCTCCGGTTTTGCTGATAGATGATATTTTTGATAAACTGGATACCGATCGCAGCCGAAAGTTGGTAGAGTTGATTTCGGAAAATGGATTCGGGCAAGTGTTTATAACAGATACCGGAGATGCCCACATTCGTGAAGTATTGAAAGGGAAAGAAGAAATTTTTTCTTTTATTGGCTTTTGAAACGAGTATGAAAAAGAACGCAGTAACTATAAAAGAAGCTTTGGACCAGATGGTTTCTAACCTGAAACTTAAGCCGGGTTTGAATCAATCCAGAATAAAAAATAAATGGAATGAAGTGATGGGGAACTTGATTGCCAAACACACCACGGCCATTTCGCTCAAAAACGGGAAGCTATATATTCAGGTGGATTCTGCGCCGCTGAAACAGGAATTGTCTTATTCGCGGGATAAGATTAAAGAGGTGTTTAACAAAGAACTGGACGAGCCGGTGATTAAAGAAGTTTTTATCTACTAAAGCTTCGGCAGATATTGAACGATGAATTCCAGAGTATTCTCTATACTTCTTTTTCTGTTGAGTGGATTTTCCCTTTTCTCAACAGCTCAGTCAGCCACTGGCAAGAACAAAAAATCAAAAAATCATGATGTATCCCAACAGGAAGAACTGAATAATAAAGTAGATTATGATTCGACGATTGATCATAGTCGTTTGATGCTTTTGGATGCCATGCTTGAATTAAATGATGCATTGGAGGCAGGAGTGAAGGCAAGTCTGGATTCGTTGAATAGCCCGGTTGTTGGATTAGCTAACGATAAGCACACGGCCTTGTTGATTATCAAGAAAGCAAAAGAACAAGAATTATTACTCCCTTATTTACAGCATGTTCAAGATAGTTTAACCGAAGATTCGAGAATCATTGTTGCGGAAAGAAAAGAGATCCTGATGCGCTTGAATCCGTTGGATATCTTGCAGGAGGAAATAGCACCGGCTGAAACGAAAATGGAGAATCTCGTTATTAAGAATGATACTTTTAATCGTATTGAGACCGACACCATGAGGCAATTCCCCGAATTGAAATCGGGAATAGCGATCAGAAAAATTCCGGGCAACAAAACGGATACTTGGAAGCATGCACACGCCGTAGTGGATACTGCGGCCCTAGCCCGATATGAATTGAATGAAATGCAGCCGACCGAGGCTCGAGACCAATCTTCAAAAAGAGAGAGTGATACAGTTAGTCATATCAAGGCTAATTTCTTTTTAGCCCGTGCTAAAAAGGCGGTGGAATTGAAACAATATTCGCGAGCATCTGACTTGCTCGGCAAATCGCTGGATTTATGGAATCGAAATTATTCAGCTATCGTGTGTCTGGCAGATGTAGATGCTGAAACAGGCTCATATACTAAAGCATTAAAAGGATATGACCGTGCGATGAAAATAGATTCAACTCAGGCTTCACTTTTCTTTAAAATCGGTATGGCTCACCTGAATCT
This sequence comes from Bacteroidota bacterium, assembly GCA_016722375.1. Taxonomy (NCBI): domain Bacteria; kingdom Pseudomonadati; phylum Bacteroidota; species Bacteroidota bacterium. The sequence continues at coordinate 21,480 of JADKJG010000011.1, forward strand.
GAAGAAAAAGTATGAAGCTTTTGAAAATTTTTCACGAGCTATTGGTATAGACAGTCAATATGTTTTGGCGTATATGGAGCGGGCTGATATCTCAAGCGGTTGGCTCAAATATGAAAGTGCAGTTGAAGATTATAATGCGGTAATAAAAATCAATACCAATTATTATCAGGCCTATCGCTTAAGAGGGATCGCGTATTTGATGTTAAGGAATTTTGCATCGGCCTCAGATGACTTTACCCGGTATATCATATTTGACCCAAGCGATTCATCTGTCTATTATTACCGTGGTTTGGCCAAAGTCGGCAATAATGATTGGTTGGAAGGATGCATGGATCTTTCTACTGCGGCGGACATGGGACATGTGGCCGCGAAAAAGGCACTAAAAGAGAATTGTGATTTATGATTTACAAATCCGGTACATTCATAAAAAAATATTTTATACTGAACAGATGAAATAGCATGAATGGAGCACACCTTGACTTTGTAACTTGAACAGAAAATAAAAGGCAACATTATTCTTCAAAATAAAATATAAGGGTCAATCGCCCGTCCATCATACCATTATTACAAAAAACTTTTTCAGGAATTGAAATTGAAATAGCTATAAATTTTATTTACTGAGATATATTTCCTTCTTTGCACTGTTAAAAACATAATGATGGATTCATCGCCTTTAAAAAGTACTCCTGCCCCTGAAACCAAAGAGGTCATGACCAATCTCCCTCAGCCTAAACTCAAAGTATTTACAGACCGAAACAGAACCAATTTCCTCAAAGTTCCGGAGCAAAAGCTACTGGCTATCTTGTGTGAAATGATGCCTCAATGGGTTACTCCTGATTTTCTAACCTTCGTAGGGATGGTAGGAAGCGTACTGGTTATGGTAGGTTTTTTTCTGGCAAGGAGCAACGACTATTATTTTTTATTGTCTATCCTCGGCTTTTGTATCAACTGGTTTGGCGATTCTTTGGATGGACGAATTGCCTACTTCAGGAAAAAGCCACGCAAGTGGTATGGCTTCTCTTTAGACTTGAATATGGACTTCATTTCCGTTGTCATGATGGGTTGCGGGTTTTACTATTACCTGTCGGCTCCGTATAATGTTTTTGCATTTGCCGTTGTTATACTTTATAACTGGACTATGATTATGTCGCTGATGAAATATAAAATCGTTGATGTTTTTATGATTGACTCTGCCTATTTAGGGCCAACGGAGTTCCGTATTATCCTTATTTTGGTTTTGATCGGCGAAATGCTTCTGCGGGGCACCGCTGGTTATTTTACCATTGTGGTTTCTGCGGTATTATTTATAATTAACGTGAAGGATTTCTTCCGTCTGCAAAAACTCGGTACAAAAAGGGACGAGGAGGATAAGGCTAATAAGCTCCTATCATAATTGCCAGAGATTGCACGACTCCCAGAATCGGACCATTCCCAGTTTAACTATTTACACTGATACCCTTCATAATTCAACTGCTTGAAGGCTTGCGTATAGGCATCTTCTGATGCAAAATCTCTTTTACAAAGTTTAATACTGTCTTTTGGATAGTTGACACACTCGGTGCAATAGCCGCAGGATTGAATCGAGCAAATCACAAATCCACCAAGAAGAAAGAAGAGTATTGATTTCATAAATTTCATTTAACGCGAATCGAAAATATGAATATCCAAATTATCTTTTAGTACCTTCCATCCTTAATTTGCTTTAATTTGTCTTTGTTGCGGGAATAGCTCAGTTGGTAGAGCATCAGTTTCCCAAACTGAAGGCCGCGGGTTCGAGCCCCGTTTTCCGCTCTTGAAACTTACTATGATAGTCATTACAGGCGCTGCCGGTTTTATAGGTTCCAATCTTGTTCGAGCATTGAATCTTGAAGGAGTAACTAATCTAATTCTCGTTGATCATTTTAATGACACAACCAAAGCGAAAAATATTAAGGACGTGAAGTATGAAAAGATTATTGACCGAGAGGAATTTCCCCAATGGCTAGAAGCGAATGCCCACGATGTTGATTTTGTTTTTCACCTAGGGGCGCGAACCGATACCGCGGAACTCGATTATTCGGTATTAGAAAAACTCAACCCGGAATATTCTAAAACACTTTGGACAATTTGTACAGAAAAGAATATCCCTTTTCTCTATGCCTCCTCAGCAGCCACCTACGGAATAGGAGAGAAGGGCTTCAACGACGATCATTCCTTGATTCATGATCTGAAGCCGTTGAATCCTTATGGGCTTTCCAAACAGCAGTTTGATGTTTTTGTCATGGAACAATCATCGGCTCCGCCATTTTGGGTAGGCCTGAAATTCTTCAATGTTTATGGGCCGCGCGAAGCACATAAAGGACGTATGGCTTCAGTGGTGCTTCATGCCTTTCGTCAAATCAAAGAGTCAGGTGAGATAGAACTATTTCAAAGCCATCATCACGATTATAATGATGGAGAACAACTGCGTGATTTTATCCACGTCGACGATATCACCAATATATGCCTATTCTTTTTTAAACAGCGTAAACTTTCCGGCATTTACAATTGCGGAACCGGCGAGGCAAGAACCTTCAATGATTTGGCCAAAGGAATTTTCAACACCATGAACCTTCCGGTAAAGATTCGATACATCCCTATTCCCCAAGATATTCGTTCTCGCTATCAATACTTCACCGAGGCGGAAATGAGCAAGCTACAATCCATCGGCTACCACGATCCCTTCATCAGCCTGGAAGAAGGAATAGAAAAGTATGTCGGCTTTCTAAGGAAAGGATAGCTGCTTTACTTAGAAAACTTCTGAATCTGCTTTTCGATAGTGCCTTCGTCGGTCAGGCCCATTGCGCGCCACACTTCCTTGCCTTGTTTATAAAGCACCAACAACGGAATGCCTGAAATGTGCATCGTTCTCGAAATCTCAGGGTTTTTATCTACATCAATCTCTAGCAGCTCGGCTTTTGCATTATTATTCTTAATCACCCGATGAACAATCGGCTTCAAAATCTTGCAGGGACCACACCAAACCGCATTAAAATCTACCAACACCAGTTTATCTTTTGCCTTCAACTGATTCAGGTAGTCATCAAAACTCATGCCCATATCTGGTGCCTCACCCGATGAAGTTTCTACTGGCTTTCTACCGCCTATCCAGGCATTGATACCGCCTTCGAGATTGTAGATTTCCTTAAAACCATTTTTCGTTGCCAGCTCTGCGGCCTGCGCGCTGCGCGAACCCGCCAGACAGTAAACATAAAGAGGCTTAGATTTATCCATCTTATTCAGTTGGGTTTCAAAGCCCGCTTCATTTAGATTGATGTTTTTTGAATGAGCCAGATGCTTCTCCGAATACTCGCCGGGAGTGCGCACATCCAGAAGCTGTATATTCTTACCCTTTATACCCTTTTCAAATTCATCGGCATTCAGATTTTTAACCGTCGGTGACTGCCCGGTGCATGCGGCAAAAGTGAGTGCCAGCAAAAAGATAGATGTCATTAATTTCATTTACAAATATTTATTTCCCAAAAATCGTTTTATAAACCGATTGGCGAAATTAAAGTGGGGGTTAAGTATTGGCTCTTAACGAAATTTAAAATGCCCCCTTTAAGAAGTGTACTAACGTTTGTCTTAATTTATAGTTTTTATGACTCAATAATAAGGTAAGGTCCTTTTTTATGTGAGGTATTACCCCCCCACTTCATATATAGTTATCGCCTTGCTTTCTGGTCCGCTGTTGCGGCGACTATTGGCGCGAACCGAAATTAAATACCTTTTACCCGATTCTAAACCGGTCACGATGGCACTTGATTTCAAAGCACCTATATGCGTAGCATTCAGGTCAAGCCGATCAACTTCACGTAGGAGAAGAGAATAACTTCTCGCCTTTTTAATGGCCGTCCATTTTAATTTAACAGGACCGTGTTGACTAAGTTTTGTTTTACGATAAATATTCGGCTGTTTGGTTATTATTACCTTTTTGTTCTTTATTTTCAATTCATAACCGGTAGTCATATGATTTCAGGATTGCGTACTGCAATCATATTCACATAACCCGCCAGAACCGTAAAATCCCATTCCACTGCTTTCTGTGCTGCCTTTCGCTGCACCAACACTACCTTGCTACCATCATACCGGCTTAAAGTATCGCGAAGCCTGACTACCGATAAGGCCAAATTGTCCTTTTCTGCAATGGTGCCGGGAAAGTATGGATTGTCGGTCATTCGCATCAAAACCCTCATGGCTTTCATGTAAACCTCAAAGGCATTCTTATTTCTCAGGCCTGTTTTTGCAAAGTTTTTCATATTCTACATTGTACGATACTTATAATAGAAAGGTTTCAATACTACTTTAGATATTATTCCCTTTAAATTGGGACCGGTTACCAGTGAATACCCCGAATTGCATGTGCAATTCGCTGCAATGCTCATTCATTTTTACAAATAGAAAGGGACATCCAATGTTTTGCTTTAGCTTTTAAATAAAAAGAAAGAGGCTCACAAGGAAATGCTGTTTCTTTTTTTAAAAATGAACAAGCAGTGGCATCTTAGTCTCCTTCTATTTGTAAAAATGAATGAGCATTGCCGTGAGCGTCTGTTTCAATGCTTACTTAGCTATGCGATTTTCCGCGAAATGAATACTGATTTTGAGCTAGTTCATGGGAGAAAGAAAGAAATCCTTGTAAAAGTGAGCGATTTGATAATGACAGGGGTTGGAATCTGTTTGAACTATATTGAAATGGATGACAGCTTCATTCTATTGTTAGCTACTTTGATTGAGTTTAAATCGAAAAATAAGTTTAACAGAACGAACGCGAAGAAACCGCTACGCATAGACTGGGAGGCTCAAACACCATCATAAATCATTTATACATACCGGTAGCTGATCAAAAAACCTGCTGGTCGTGGGATATAAATCTCCCACATCAAAAATAAACTTAGATTTATCCTTAAAATACAAATTCATGAAAAAGATTTACACTCTTCTTGTTGCCTTTATTTTCACTTCCATCATTGCGCAATCGCAGGTTAGCTATGGCAGTTGCCAGACTGTCACCTCCGGGTCGCCCTGTTTTTTTGGGTTATATAGTTTTTGGATTGAGAGTACTTCATTCGGAACCCTGAATTTCTCTGGCGGCACTTGTTCGGGCGATGGTTCGGACGACGGTTATCAGGATCTATATAGTAGTGTTTCGGGAGCTGTTTCTGCCGGAAGCAGCTATACATTGACTATCGCCAGAGGAGGCACAGCTCCTGATTGCTGGGTTGTTGCATGGGTGGACTGGAATAACGACGGCGACTTTTCGGATGCAGGCGAGCAACTAAATACTCCTCAATTTTTAGCCAATTTCACCGGCGGAACTACCGTGGTGGTTCCCAATGTATTGGTTCCTGCTTCTGCGGTTCCCGGCGATCACCGGATGAGAGTACGAACCGATGGCAGCGATCCGGGATCAAGCCCAAATGCTTGTCAAGTAAGCGGTTCTTACGGGGATACAAAGGATCTTAAAATTGTAGTTTCAGGTTCTTCAAATTGCTCTAATGTTGGAGGAACTGCTTCTGCCAATCCAAGCACTGTTTGCAGCGGCGAAAGCAGTCAAATTTTGTTGGCAGGAAGTACGGGAACGATTCAATGGCAAACATCTACAGATGGTAGTTCTTGGAGCAATGCCACGTGCGGTACCGGTAACACCACTACTACTTACAACACTGCTGCGCTTACTTCTACTTCTTTTTTTAAGGCAGTATTATCCGAGCCAAGCTGCCCCGATGCTAGTTCGAACAGCGCCTTGATTGTGGTGAATCCATCTATTGTTCCTACCATTGCTATAACAGCTAATCCATCCAATGTAATTTGCAAAGGAGAACCGGTTAGCTTTTCTGCCACGGTTACTAACCAAGGCTCGTCTTCAGTTTATGACTGGACAGTCAACGGAACTTCCGTTAGTTCAACAATTACCTTCAACCCAGCTAATCTGGATTCTGCAGATTTAATTAAATGTACACTGACCTCCAATGCCCCTTGCGTTGTCAATCCGGGAGTATCGAATACTATCGCAATGGTAGTGAATCAAATTCCAGATGTCTCCTTCTCACTTCCTGTTTCTTCGGTCTGCAAAGGGGGTACGCTCGCCTTGAGCGGGGGAATACCTGCGGGTGGAACATTTTCCGGAACGGGAGTAACCGGAACCAATTTTGATGCCTCGCAGAATGAGGGGGATTACCAAATTGTATATTCATATAGCGATGGGAAATGCTCGAACTTGGCCCAAGACACAGTTTCTATAACACTATGTACCGATATTTCTTCCATCAATAATGAAGGGATGTTTGATGTGTATCCAAATCCTGCTTCAACCACTGTTACGGTTTCTACCAGTGAAAAAGTTTCTATGCTTCTTCTAATGGATTTACAAGGAAGAGTAGTCATGGAGCAAACCGTGAGCCACCCTACTACACAAACCCTGTCCTTTTCTGTTTCTGAACTGTCGAAAGGAATTTATTTTCTTAAAGCCGTAAACGGGGTACAAACTTTCTGTCGGAAATTAGTAGTAGAATAACGTATTTTCAGGTTTAAATGTTGGTGAAGAACAAGCCAATCGGCGCTTTTAAAATATTTTATGCCGTTTTTGCCTATATCATCGTGTTTGCACTTTGGTGGGACTATCTCTTGTATGCCAAGAATGAAGAAGCTTTTAAAGAAAAAATAGAGCTCAATCAAATAAACTTCGAGATGCTGCATCCATCCGGAGATTATTACGCTACAAAGGAGTATGCCCAGATAATTTCCAAATATTCGAGGCAAAAGGTGATGATTATTGGCGAGGGCGTCTTTTTTCTTCTACTTCTTTTCTTTGGATTGATGCGTGTTCGGCGGGTTTTTCTTCGAGAGTTAGAACTGGTGGATTTACAAAGGAATTTTATGCTTTCCATTACACACGAACTAAAATCACCTCTTTCAACCATCAAACTGACCTTGCAAACGCTTCACAAAAGACAGTTAGACATAGAAAAATCTACCAAATTAATTTCTAATTCCCTGACGGATCTAGATCGGTTGGAATCATTAGTGGACAATATTCTGTTTGCTTCAAAAATAGAAAGAGAAGAACCGGGGTTTTCTAACGAACCGACTGATGTGGCAATTGTAATTCGGTCTATAGCAGATCGTCTCTCTTATAACAAGAAATCTATCGCGATAAAAACGGAAGTTCCCAAAGAGGTATATCTGGATACAGATTTGATGGGGTTCACTTCGGTGGTTGTCAACTTGTTGGAAAATGCAATAAAGTATTCTGCGTCCGGCAGCGAAATAAATATTGGATTAGAAGATAATCTGGAAAATGTAGTGCTTTGGGTTAGGGATCAAGGAATGGGTATTGCAGAAAAAGAAAAAGGTAAAATCTTTCAAAAGTTTTATCGCATTGGAAACGAGGATACCCGCAACGCAAAAGGAACTGGTTTGGGATTATATATCGTGAAGAGATTTGTGGAGATTTATAAGGGAACTATCTCTGTGGAGGATTCTAGCCCCAGAGGTAGCTTGTTTATTATTCGTTTACCCAGACAATAACGAAAGGTTACCTTTGAATGAGATAATATATTATGATTAGGAAAACAGCGCTTAAGCAGCGTATTCTATTAGTAGAGGATGAGGAAAACCTTCGAGATGCAGTAAAAATGAATCTCGAAGAAGAGGGGTACGAGGTGGATATTGCAGCTACCGGTACCCAAGCGTTGATGAGAGCGAATAATGCTCATTATCACCTCTACATTCTTGACGTTATGTTGCCCGAAATGGATGGGTTAGTGGTTTGCCAGGGTATCCGGTTGAAAGACGGTAATACTCCCATCCTTTTTTTGACAGCTAAAGATACCAGCCAAGACAAAATAGCGGGTTTAAAGATCGGGGCCGATGACTACCTCACTAAACCCTTCAATCTAGAAGAATTTTTACTTAGAGTCAGGTCTCTCTTGAAGCGAAATTCTTCTGCAAATGGCGATTCCTCCGCAGTGAGTATTTTTAAATTTGGCAAGAACCAAATCAATTTCGATACTCTTCAGGCTATCGGTGTGAAAGGACAAGAATTTGCTCTTTCAAAAAAGGAAGTATTAATCCTAAAACTGCTGATTGAGAAAAAGAACACCGTTGTATCACGTAACCATATCCTGCAAAGCGTTTGGGGCTATGAGGTTTTCCCAAATTCACGTAGTATTGACAACTTTATAAACTCCTTGCGTCATCACTTTGAAACCGACCCCTCCAGTCCTGAATATTTCCATTCGGTTCGTGGGATTGGATATAGGTTTACCGAAAAAGCGATCGAAGAATAATTGAAAGAGTAATGGCGGAATTACTCATTATCAATTATAAATGTATCTTCCGCCCTTCAAAAAAGAAAAATAGCTATGGGTAGACCACCATCAAAACCGAAAAGATTTAAAGACGGATACTATATTGAAGTACGCACCAAGGGTGCTGATTCAGGAATGAAAATATGGAGCGAAACTCGTGAAGACATGACGTTACTTGCTGAAATGTACCGTCAGAATAAGGATGTTATTATAATGGGTGAACACAAAAAGGACCGATGGGTGGATATTGAACCGGCACCCAGACCTCGTGGAAGACAAAAGGCCATACCTAAGATTGAAGAACTAGATCCTATTGATGAACTGCTCGGCGATATAGATTTAGAAGCTATTGAAGAAGCCGGAGAGAAAAAAGGGAAAAAGGAAAAGAACGTACCGGCTGTAAAAATCAAAAAGACTGTGTCAGTAAAAGTAAAGCCCGAAAAGGCTAAGGCGGCTAAAGCCAAACCCATTGCCAAAGCAAAATCAAGTACGGCATCTAAGGTAAAGCCTAAACCCGCAGCTAAAGCGAAAGCTAAACCGGCCGTAAAAGCAAAGGTCGTCAAGAAAAAGCGATAATTTTTTTAAAACATAGCGGTAGCGCAAAGACGATGTGGATAGCAACAATAAATAGCTACCCATTTATTGCTATATTTGTTTCGTAGTTTCAACCAGCTGATGCCTAAACACTTCGTATCGAACAAAGACGAGTCTGTATCAATCTTTGAGAATAAATTCCTCGATTTTTTTACCCGTGTTCATTTTATTGTACCTCTGATTATTTATGTTCCTGTACTTCTTTATTTCCTCTACCAATCCGTTTTTGTCTTTCATCTAAGCGTTTGGACGATTGTAGGTTTTATTGTTACAGGATTGGTGGTTTGGACTCTTACTGAGTATAATTTTCACCGATTCATTTTCCACTGGGATATTCCCGGCGAAATAGGCAAAAGAATATCCTTTATGTTTCATGGGGTGCATCACGACTACCCTCGTGATAGCATGCGGTTAGTTATGGTTCCGGCCATCAGCATACCATTAGCACTCCTGTTCTATTTTGTCTTCCAGTATTTCTTCGGGAATGAATTAGTCGCCCCCTTCTTTTCGGGCTTGGTCAGCGGCTATCTATTTTACGACATGACTCATTATGCATTGCATCATGCCAATTTGCGTGGTAACTTTTGGTTAGGACTCAGGCAACATCACATGTTGCATCACTACAGCGATCCTCACAATGGTTTTGGAGTTAGTACCAAATTCTGGGATTTGATATACCGCACTACGTTTAGGCGAAAGAGCATCACTCCTATTATAGTAGAAGAGAGAACAGAAGCGGTTGAGTCCTAATTTTTAGGAAACTTCATTTTGTAGTCCACACTCACTTCTCCTTTGGATATTTTATCCAGTTTACTTTTCAAAAGACTTTTTTTCAGTGGCTTTAGATAGTCGATAAACAATTTACCTTCTATATGGTCGTACTCGTGCTGTATAACCCTAGCCGTTAGGCCGTTGAATTCCTTTTCCTGGGGCCGGAATTCATTGTCCAAATATTTAATTCTTATCGTTTCCTGACGGAATACATCTTCCCTTATTTGCGGAATACTTAAGCAGCCTTCTTCATAAGCCCATTCCATCCCACTTTCACTCAGCAATTGGGCATTGATAAACACCTCGCGAATTCCAATATCCCCATCTTCATCATCGTACATCTTTCTGGAATCTACAATAAAAAGCCGTATAGCTTTGTTGACTTGCGGTGCCGCAAGACCAACGCCCTTGGCTTGTTCCATAGTGTCAAACATGTTCTTGATCAGCTCTGCTAATCCCGGGTAATTTTTTTTGATCTCTTCTCCTTTTTTCCTCAGAATCGGATCCCCATAAGCTACAATCGGTAAAACCATATTTTTTAATTTCAAGAGCGCTAATTACTCACTAGTTATTCAAAATACCAAATTTTATTCTGGACAAGAATATTCGGGATGGTCAAGTGATAACAGCCGCACGGGTGAAGTAAATCAATGTCAGTTTACAACGCCACCTACCTTAAGAGAGTTACCGAGCCACTATAATTCTGGTCATCATAAAAAGGAATTTTCATGGTGAGATAATATACATAGGTGCCAACCGGCTGTTTAACTCCTTTAAAAGTACCATCCCATTCAGTCGTATCGTCATGAACAACTTGCCCATATCGGTTATAAATGCGGAATGTTTTGATGGTTGCAATTCCAAATTGGCTAATAGGTCCAAAAAGGTCATTACGACCATCACCATTTGGAGTAAACGCATCTGGAAGTTTTACATTATCCTCCTTTCGATTAACCCGAATATTCAATTGAGTACTATCTACACAAGGTCCACTAGTTACAATAAGCGTATAAATTATATCAGCCAAAGGAGTAGCAACCGGTTCCGGTAGCGAAACATCATTCAGATATTCGGCAGGTGACCAGAAGTAGGTGTATTGGCCACTCCCTCCTTCTGCCATTGCTCCAAGTATTGTTGGCGCGCCTGGGTCTATAATGGTGTCTGTAAATAATGGTTCTATGGTCAAACTCTCAACCACCACTACCACGCTATCCGATTGATTACAACCAGTTGTTGCGTCGGTAACCATTATATGATAAGTGGTTGTAACGGTAGGTGAAGCAACCGGACTGGCACAGTTGGTGCAGCTTAAACCATCTGCCGGCGACCACGCGAACAAATCTCCCCCTGAAGCCTCTAGTATGATGCCAGATCCAAGGCAAATGACTGTATCTTTGGTTAACACGGGTACAACGGTTCGAGGAGTAATAACAATTGTATCAATCTTTGGGCACTTGCCCCCAAAATAGGCAGTAACTGTATAAATCGTTTTTTGCAACGGGTTGGCCGTCGGATTAGGAATAGTATCATTGGTTAGTCCTGTTGGCGGGAACCAACTATAGGTAATAGGTAATTGGGGAGGTGGACATACGATCATTCTAATTTCGGGAAGTTGTTTGTAAATTTTAAATGTTGGCACGCCAATGCTGCATCCAAGTGTAGTATCACTGGTGCCCAAATGAAGGGCATTATAAGTAGTGGTCGAAATAATAATTGGATCAGTAAGGGTTTGTGACGAATCAGTCATGCTCCAACATATTTCTACCACTATGTTTGCTTTCCCATCCCAAGTAAAATTATTCTGTAAGGTAAATTCGTTCCATCCGGTAATCGTAGAATAAATCACCGCATTGAACACCGGAGTTACAGATTCCCATGCCATATCAGTAAGTTCAAGATTACCAGTACAACCCAAACCAATGTTCAGATTTTGGAAAGGCAGAGTTGTGTTCTTATTAGCCAGTCGAAAACCAATTTTGCTTATAGCTCCCCGACTAAAACCTGCAGTCAGCAGATCATCCCGACGATAAAGAATCTGGGTTCTCTGGTTGCGAATCGTTCCATTAGCATTACCACTAAACATAGAGTTCACAGAAGATTGAAGACCGGCCCGGTTCAAGTCCTTTTGAATCGGGGTTTCGGCACAATTGGCTGTATTCGTTCCGCAGCCAATTAATTCTTCTCGTGGAGGTGATCCTGAGACTATAGCCCCTAATTGAACCGCAATTCCATCACATAAAGGCACATCTGGACCTAAATCAATCTTATAAGATGTATCTACGTTCAAGATGATGCCCTGCGAACCCTGACAAGAACTGTCACGAGCCGTAAGAATATAAGTACCTCCATTTTGCCCCATCACTACAGAAGGGCTTTGAATATCAGGGGTATGAACATTTGCAGATGGTGACCAGGAATATGTGATATGTGGTGCCGGTGGTGTGCAATAATCAAAACGAACATTTGGACGAATAGAGGACGTAGAAACAAAAGTTCCTGCAACCGGAAGATTGCATCCCACCTGCCCATCCATTGCACCGGATGTAATAGAATTAAAATTTGTTCTGGACACTCTTACTCGATCATCAGAACTTGATTGATTGTTCGTGAAACAAACATCCACCAACAGATTGGAGATTCCATCCCAATTAAAAGGCGTGTTCAACACGTGCGTATTTATTCCTGCAACGGTATTATAGATAGAGCTGAAATACACCTGCGTTAATCCGGCATTAAAAGCACTCATAAAATTTCGTTCTGTACAACCCATACGAATGGTTAAGTTCCGGTAAGGTTGAGTGCTTCTCTTTGCTGCCACATCAAAAGATATGGATTGTATGGTTCCTGGTTTAACCCCTAAGTCTCTGAGTTCTGTTGCCAGAAAAAGCATCTGAATACGTCCGCTTGTATAGAAATTATTATAAGGAGTGTTTCCTCCTGCACTAAGCGAAGTATCTGCCCCCGGTTGAAATACAGAAGCAAGCCCGGTGCATGGAACAGTATTTACCCCACATGATATAGTGGATACATAAGAGTCAATGTGAATGGTGTCTCCGGCACACACATTGTTTTTGTCCGCGCTCAATATAATCTGTGGCCCCTTGCCGCCACCCAATACTACTCGTGCGGTATCTTTTCTGGAGCAACCAGTTTTTTCAGAAGTAATAAGTACTTGATAATTAGTAGTGACAGACGGCCTTGCATAAGGATTGCTAATATTTACTCCATTTAACCCGGCAACCGGTGTCCATTCATACCGATAAGGAGCATTCAGTGAATCTCCGACCACATTAAATTGTACGATATCATACAAGCAAATTGTATCCTTCGATTGATTCAGTGTAAAATCAAAGTCCGATACCCGAAAGACCGTCACACTATCCTTGTTTTTACAAGTAGAACTCAGGTTACTGGACACCACATAAGTAGTGCTTTGCTTTGGAGAAGCTAGCGGATTGGACGCATTCGGGTCGCTCAAAAAGAGGGTAGGACTCCAAGTGAACTGTGAACCACCATAGGCTTGCAATTGAACGGCCCCTCCAGATGGGCAATAATACAAATCAGGTCCTGCGGTTGTTCCGGCCAATACGTCAATAGTTAGGGCATAAGCCTGTGAACTGGCTAGGGGGCAATGATCGTTTCTAATGATAATGATGAAAGTATGCCTTCCCGTATCTAAACCTGAGGGGGTCCAGCTAAAGTTACCCTGAAGAGAATCCTTAGAACTGCGTACCACATTAAATCGTGCTCCCGGAATAGATTGACTGATATTACTTTCAACAAAAAGCGAATCTCCGTTCTTATCATAAGCTTCTACAGAAAAGGAAAGCGGAACTGCCGGGCAAACCTGAACCAAACTGGTATCAATAGCATAACCTCCCTGAACGCTCGAAGCAATATTACCGGTAAACACCGGAGCCGGACTGCCGCATCCCGGAATATTGACCACCACTATTTGCATATCGCGCATAGTCGTTCCTATCAAAATCCCGGTGCGATACTCCTGCACCAATACCGTAACCACGGCTACCTGAATACTGTTGGGCGTAAAACTCATCTGTCCGGTAGTGCCATTAAAATTAAATCCGCTAGCGGTGGCTATAGGCTGTGTAGGTGAAAATGGAAAATTATAGGAGATAGGAACAGCCCCCGCACCCAACGGATTGACTAGCGTAAAAGCCAGAGAATCGCCATCTGCATCCACGGCTCCATGATTATAGGAAAAAGGCTGGTTCACGCAGATAAACGGAACAGGCAACGTAGTAAATACTGGCGAGCGATTATTAGCAAACACCGTATTATCTAATCTGCTCTCCACATAAAGCGCCTCCGAGCTGGCGTTCAGAAGATTGGTAATGAGTTCATTTCTAGCAGAAACAGTCATACTGAATACCCAATCAGCGCAGGCTGAAGGCAAGATCACCGTATCCATGTAGGCAAAAGTCTGCACCCCCGGAAGCGTACCCTGACGACAAGAAGACAAGGCAATCACAGAGGAACACAAGGGCGATACTTCTCCGTCTATTCCGCCGTTAGGGTTTGGGGCAGGTGTTTGCTGGGGCAAATCCATACTAAAACTTTGCCCACATAAAAGAGAAGATACATTCAAGGTGATACTGGAAGGCGCTTCAATACCGCCGCAATCTCGATAAAAGTTAATCGTCACCTGATATATCCGGTTCACCGGGTCTAAGCAGACATAGGAGATATCGGCCCCCATAGCGTGTGATGCCCGGGCTTCATTCGTAGAAAGAAAAAACAAACCGAGGAACAACAAACAAACAGACCAGAAACGAGTAAAATCTTTTTTGACCATAATTTTTATTAAAATTCGAGTGCTAAAAGTATCTAATTCTGCCTCAAAGGGAAATGCCTTTGAAGAACTATAAAAAGAGATGAGCAGATTTCGAAAACGGTTGTTCCTTTTATGGCATGCAAAAACACGCTGGTTTCTTTTATGCAATTTATATCTTCGCTCTATGGGCAGGTGTGCGACTTTTTTTCTTATTTCGCCTAAAATGAAAGTAGATTTTATTTATTCTGATACCCTGTTTCTTGGCCAAAATCTTCATTTAAAACCTTTTTGCTCATGATGAGTTTGCCTCCGTTGCATTTGTCGGCCTTGTTTATCATGCTGGTCTTCGGCATCGCCTTTTTCTTGTTTCTGACCGTTTATACTTGCGGCAGGAGGTCGAACCTTTCTCCCGAGAAAGAAGGTGCAAACATTCTGCGTACTTTATCTATCATTTTTGGCTGGCTGGTCTTTGTTTTGATTATCTCCCTCACCGGTTTTCTGCAAGACTTTCAAGCGGTGCCGCCTAGAATTCTCTATATCGTACTGCCTCCGTTTATCGGTGTTCTCCTGCTTCCATTCTATAAGAATGCCATCGCCCTCCTCGATAAACTTCCCCACTTCTGGCTGATCTACACTCAATCGTTTCGAATCATTATAGGAGTCATGCTATGGATGCTCTGTCGTTATGAGATCATTCCAACTCAAATGACTTTTGAAGGAATGAACTTGGATATATTGACTGGTATCTCGGCACCATTTGTGGCCTATTATTGTTTTCGAAAAAAAACGTGGTCACCCAAAATAGCACTAATCTGGAATATCTTCGGGCTGTTGACCTTGGCAAATATGATGGTGCTATTTTTGCTTTCTTCCCCCTATCCCTTCCGCTATTTTATGAATGAACCCACCAATGCCATTCAATACAGTTTACCATTTGTATGGCTTCCCACTTTCGTGATGCCCTTTGCATTTTTGCTGCACGTGCTTTCCATCCATCGGCTGATCAGAAAGACGGATGGTTCTTTGTAATCCTATCTTACGAAGGAAAAAAGAACCGCTATTCTCCGAGGTCTATCTTGATTAGTTGGTAACTTGTGGTGGTGTAGTTATACACGCTGGCAATCAGATAATTATCTGAAAAGGCAATCCCGCGCAAGCTATAGTTGTTTGGCAATTCAAAGGCATCTACTATTTTATTTAAGCTGGGGTCAAATTTCTGGATAACTGGGGCGTTTTGAATAGACATATACAAAAATCCGCCTTTGCCAGCTAAGGTACTGGCTCCGCCCGTAGCATATTCACTACCCCAAGCGTCATTCACAAAATCATATTTACGGATGCCGTCGTAGGTCATCCCCCATAAATCGGTCCCAACTGCCGCCAAAGCATAAATGTTCCCCACCGGAACGGCCACCTGAGTTCTCGATTCCCAAATACCCGTATTAACGTTCACTCGGTTCATGTAGCTATTGGGATTCCCCCATTCATAAACCAACAACTTATTATTCAGATATTCCACATTATCCTCGTACGCCACATATATTTTCGTCGGGTCTGCATCTATTTCAGTGGCAGCGAACGTATTGCCGAGGATGCTCAGTCTTTTATAAACGTATTTCGTTCCGTTATCGTGCGGGTCAGTGATAATGTCACTTCCATAAGAAGTCATATCCCCAAAGCCTCCAGATGCAGGATTGGTGATGTTACCCAAAGATGTCACCCGCGCAATTTTTACCCATTCACGTGCCGTCGGAACCTCCATGTTCTTAACAGCTACTATCGGCTCAAGAGTCATACCTGTAATCGTGAGCACATTATCTTCCAACTTGTATGGGTATCCATTACTGTAGTTATAGACACTATCGGCTGTAAAGGTGGTTATAAGTGATGAAAGTCCGCGTTGTCCATAACTGCCAAATTCAAGCATGAAAGACAAACTGTCTGTGGTCACTTCTATAAACTTATAGGAGATTAACCCTCCAGATATAATTACATATCTCCCATTCAAACCTTCGGTCTTTTCTTTTTTACAACCTGAAATAAAGAAGGAAGAAAGAACGACAGAGAAGAGAATGAGTGTGTGTATTTTGCTTTTCATAGGGTTTAATTTTATGCGAATGTAATTTTTGCTGATAAATAATAACAGGTGTTGAAGTTTGTATGAGCCATGCCGAATGGAATACTGTTGATGTGCAAAGGTTACAGTAGATGGATATTTTTTTGGAAAACGGGAGGCCCAATCCTTGGATATGTTGTCATTACCAATCAGCAATTGCCTATTTCTGATCAGATTTAACAAATGCTCCTTTTGGGGCTTATGGAAATGGTATAGAAAAGGCTGTTTTTCCATCAAAACTGTTCGGATTTGATAGATTTCGGTCAGCACCATCATGATAGCCCTGTTTCCATCGGCACCTATGAAAACGAATCTATAATACCACATAGAAATACTGTACAACAGGGGTATTACATCCCAATTCTCAAAAAACCTTTAGCGAATAACAAGTTCATCAATAAATAAATTTTTCAGAGAACTCCTTTAATAGACACTTTGCATCATTCACACATAAAGACAGCTTTTTAAATGCTTAGTGTCCGTTGCCGTTGGCGTACATAGCTTCTACCTGCGCTTTGTATTTGTCCATGAGGATTTTGCGCTTCACTTTCATGGTCGGAGTTAGTTCACCGGTTTCGGTGGTCCATTCTTGGGCGATGAGCGTAAACTTTTTGATCTGCTCCCATTTGCCGAAGTTGATATTTAGCCGGTCCACTTCTTTCTGAATCAGTTCTTTGACTTTGTCATGGCTCACTATTTCCTGATTGGTTCCGTCTTCGATACCATTAATTTTTATCCAGCTGCGTAGGTGAAGGAAGGAGGGCACGATGAGAGCGGATACAAATTTCTCCGAAGCACCTACCACCATTATTTGCTCGATGAAGCGCGATTCTTTCATTTTGTTTTCAATCACCTGTGGGGCGATGTATTTTCCACCCGATGTTTTGAAAAGTTCTTTTTTCCGATCGGTGATTTTGAGGAATTTGTTGTTCACCCATTCGCCGATGTCGCCGGTATGGAACCAGCCTTCGCTGTCCATTACTTCGGCGGTCAGTTCGGGGCTTTTATAGTAACCCATCATGACGTTGGGCCCTTTGGCAAGGATTTCGCCATCGTCAGCAATTTTAATTTGCACACCGGGAATTGGTATGCCAACGGTGCCGCACATACGGTCTTTTTCATCCATACCATTGACGGATAGCACTGGAGAAGTTTCTGTGAGGCCATAGCCTTCGATAACCGGAATTCCTGCTGCCGAGAAGAGGGTAATGAGGCGAGGCTGCATCGGTGCCGAACCGGTAACGATAAAATTAATTTCACCGCCGAGAGCTTCGTGCCACTTGCTGAAAACCAATTTGCGAGCAATGTTCAACTGAAGGTTATACCATAATCCTTGATCTTCACCCAACTTATATTGGTTGCCGAGTTTTATACTCCAGAAAAAAAGATTCTTCTTGAAGCCGGTGAGTGCATTTCCTTTTTCCATGATTTTTTCATAGACTTTTTCGAGTAGTCGCGGCACCGTGGTGAAGCAATAGGGGCGTACTTCTTTTAGGTTGTCACCAATGGCATCTATGCTTTCGGCATAGTGAATATGGATGTACATATAAAGGTAGGCGTAGAACACCATCCGCTCGAAGGTATGACATAGAGGGAGAAAGCTGAGGGCTTTGGTTCCACGCCGAAAAGGCACGGCTTGCATGGAACTGATGATGTTGCTCGCAATATTTTTATGGGAGAGCATCACGCCTTTTGGATTCCCTGTGGTGCCGGAGGTGTAAATGATAGTGGCGAGGTCGTTTTCGTCTATCGTGTCTTTGCGCTTTTGAATTTCATTTGCATTAAACTGTTTCGGCAGAGATTCTTCAAAGTTTTTTGCACCGGGCAGTTTATCGAAGCTGTAAATATCAATCAGCGATGAAATCTTCTCTTTGAGCGGTAGGACTTTGTCGTATATAACCGCATCGCCGATGAAGGCGTATTTGATTCCGGCATTGTTGAAAATAAATTCATAGTCGCTTTGCGAAATGGTAGGATACATGGGCACGGTATGTACGCCAATTTGCAAAGCGCCGATGTCCACAAAATTCCATTCGGGACGATTAGCGGCAATCAGGGCAATTTTGTCACCTTTGGTTAATCCTAAATCGAGCAACAACTGGCTGACTTGATTGGCTTTTTCTTGCACTTCGGCCATAGTATAAGAAACCCACTCTTTGCCTTTTGAGGTAACCACTTTGGCACACAGAAAAGGCTGGGAAGGACGCAGATTATTTTGTTCGGTCAAAAAGTCGAAGAGTCTTTTTATTTCCATGTTGGTTATGTTTTTTGCGATGTTAAAATAGAAATTTACAGAAGGAGAAATTCATTTTCATCCACATCAATGATAGATATCGTCTTGCTCATTGTCCAGATTAAAGAAAGCGTCTTGGATATGGTTGATATTCATTTTGCCTTTTTCAAGAAGGATAGAGATAATGTCGAAGCGTATATCTGCGTCTGAATTATTTCTCTGCATGTATTCTTCTGCCGCCTGAATCATGAGCTTTTTCTTTTTCCGGTCAACGAACTCTTCAGGATTTCCGAAGAAGTTATTGCTCCGGGTTTTTACTTCGGTAAAGACGATGGCGTTTTTATGTTTGGATATAATATCAATCTCCGCCTTGCCATCGCGGTAGTTGTTGGCTAATATTTCATGTCCATTCTTACGAAGAAAATCAATCGCGGCCTCTTCGCCTTGTTTGCCTATGTCGTTATGTAAAGCCATTTTGTGGGAGCAAATGTAATGAGGCCTCATTAATTTAAGTAGAACATTGGTCATCTTCGCCTACCTTTGTGGTTCTAAATGAAAGCAAGAATTCTTTTTGTTGGTATGTTATTCTGCTTCGGCTCTGTTGTTTCTCAACGGAGGGCTTCGCCGGTTTGTGTTTTAGATGCTACCAAGCAAAACTGGATTTCGGGCGCGCCGGGGGGAAGATCAGGAACTAATTACCGGATTAAGGTACATATCAACACCTCGCGTTCGATAGAGTTTTTGTATTTGTGGATAGGTAAAGAGAATGTTCCCCTCAGTTTGGAGTTTTACAATCTCGATGGTCAGAAGCAATTAGCGTTGGGCGATTCGTTATTGCTTTTCAGTAGTAAAGTAGTGGGAGAGGAGTTTCCGATGTTTGAACATAGAAAGTTGCCCGTACGGTATAAAGGTGCCGCCTTATTTCAATGTGTGGTAGATAGGAAAAACAGATATTTTATTGTGAAGGAGCTTCGTCAACTTCCTCCCTTAGCTGGTCAGTAAGATTTTACGAATCTTATGTTCGTCCTTTTTGATTTCCTGTATTAAAGCCTCCATGGAATCAAATTTCTTTTCATCGCGGATGTAGCCCACGATTTCGATGGTTAAAGATTCGCCGTAGATGTTTTTATCAAAATCAAGAATATTGACTTCAATAGTTTGCTCTTTGCCGCCAAAGGTCGGGTTGAATCCAATACTCAACATACCACCAAAACGAGTCCCGGCATGTTGTACCTTCACGGCATAGATACCTGTTTTGGGAATCAGTTTTAGTTCATCGTGTATCTGGATGTTGGCGGTAGGGAAGCCCAGTTTCCTTCCGTTTTGAAGCCCTTTGACTACGGTGCCGCTCAGGGTATAGGAATGGCCCAATAGTTCATTGGCCAATTTCACATCACCCGAATGGAGTGCTTCGCGGATTCGTGTAGAACTGATGTCAATATCATCCAGCGTTTCTTTATTGATTTCTTCCATTTCATAATTAAACTTCTGCTTCATCTTTTCGAGCAGAAGGTAGTCGCCGATGCGGTCTTTGCCAAAACGGTGATTATAGCCGATAACCACGTAGCGGGGCTGAAAGTTCCGAACCAGAAAGCTGCTGATGTAGCTCTCCGCAGTTTGGTCTGAAAAATCTCGACTGAAAGGAACAATCACGACATTATCTACTCCATATTTTTCGAGCAGATTTATCTTTTCATCTATGCTATTGAGCAGGCGCAGAGATTGATCTTCCGGGTGAATCACGACTCTGGGGTGAGGATGAAAGGTGATGATGATATTCTCGCCGCCGGTTTTTTTGCTTAACGATTGAATATGTTTAATCAGTTTCTGATGACCCAGATGAACCCCATCGAAGGTGCCGATGGTGATAACCGAATCTTTAAAAACAGGCAGTTTACTTAAATCGCGAAAGACACGCATGGCGCAAATATAATTTCTCCTATAGTATGAAACCAGATATATATGTTCGAGTGGCTACTGTTCGCAATCTCTGGTAAAATAATGTTGCCATTAATTTTGACTTCGTTTTTTTATCAACTCCAAAATTTCCGTATCAAAAAGTTCAACACCTCGCTGGTTCAAATGGTTCGAATCATAAAAATAAAGAGAGTCATCTAATGTCATCGTTTCATTGAAGTTATGATACTCACCATACCGGCTGATCATACTGTCGAAGATGTGGTTGTTGGTGTATGAATTATATATCAATGGAGGAATCGGTGCGTTGACCAAAACCAGTTTGATATTTCTTTGCTTCAGCATAGCTGACTATTTCCTCAAAACATTCAAACTGGCTGGCGTTCAAATCCCATTTTGTTTTTGGGTATTGCGCATGTTGGAAGTATCCCATATCTCGTTCTACAAACCCTCCCGGGACATAGGTGTCATAATCTTTTCTTTTCGCTTCAACAAATCCGGCATTTTTATTCAACAACTCACGCATCCACCCATAAAGCAAGGTGTTATAAACCTTGATGTGGTTAATATTCAAAGCCATTTGCAACGAATGGAAATCGTTCCGGTCATTCGCTATAATATCCACAGCAGATTCAACGCCATCCAATGAAAATGTAATTGGGTAAACCTCATAAATCACTAATCTGGGATTTAGGCGGTCGAGATAGCGGTTCAATAGCAGGCGAGTTTGAATGGGAGTTTGTGCACTCGAACCCAAGTTGAATGACTTGATTCCGTGCTTGGTAAAATACCGCGTGTCAAAACCTCTGTATGCGTGAGATGAGCCCAAAAATAAAACATCAACATCCTTGGTCGTTTTCAGTTCTGATATGCGCGAAGATGTGTGTCCATAAGAACCGACGCGATAATTAAGATTTGTCTTAAACACTTGCGGAAGATATTCGCCCGATACGTATAACAAGATGATATATACAATTGTGGTGAATAAGAAAAACAAAAGCGTGGACTTGATAAAATATTTCATCGGGCTTGCTTCATGTTTAAAACTGGAAGTAGATAAACGGCGTTTCATTGGTTTGCATGAACATGCCGATGAGAAACAAGATAAATGAATAGAGTGCCCACCGGACAGGTCTTTTCCATTTCATCCCCACATTTGCTAAAGCGTATTGGCCTTCTCGGCCTACCCATTCCATCAGTAAAAAAGCCCCAATTAGAAGGACAAGACCCAATCCCCCTTTCATTATCAGATCATAAACCTGGTGGTAGCCTGCTTTATGTACAAGACCGAGCAACATATCGCCTACGTATTGAAAAGCATGACCAATGCTTTCGGCTCTAAAAAATATCCAAGCAAAGACGGTTAGGCCAAAGGTCGTTAGCATCAGGATAGCCTCCCTAATAGTGGGTAAGAACTTTCCCCGAGCAATGATGTCCATGTGATTGCGATTATTGTTGGATAGCAACAGCGGCATGAAGTAAAGAGCGTTTAATGCGCCCCAAGCTATAAAGGTCCAGCTTGCGCCGTGCCAAAACCCACTGACCAGAAAGATAATAAACGTATTGCGAATCTTCATCCCTATACCCCCTTTGCTTCCTCCCAATGGAATGTAGAGATAGTCTCTGAACCAACTGGACAAAGAGATATGCCAGCGCCGCCAAAATTCGGCAATGTCTCTGGAGAAATACGGGAAGGCAAAGTTTCTGAGCAGTTCAAAACCTAAGAGCCGGGCGGTGCCCAAGGCTATATCTGAGTAACCGGAAAAATCGCCGTAAATCTGGAAGGTGAAAAACAAAGCACCTAAAACCAAAGAAGCTCCCGAGTATTCCGATGAATGGTTGAAAATCATATTGGCGTACTCGGCACAGTTATCAGCAATCACTACTTTTTTAAAAATGCCCCACAGTATTTGTCGTAATCCATCCACCGCTTTGACATATTCAAATTTGCGCTTCACCTTCATCTGCGGAAGCAAATGAGTAGCTCGCTCAATAGGACCGGCAACCAACAATGGAAAGAAAGACACGAACAGACTATAATCCACCCAGTTTCGGGTAGCTTTTATTCTGCGGAAATAAATATCAAAGACATAAGACAGTCCGTGGAAAGTATAAAAGGAAATCCCTACCGGCAAGATGATGTTGAGCGTATTTGGGCTAATATCCTTTTCGAAAAATGAAAAGGCAGTCACGAAATTGTCAACGAAGAAATTGTAGTATTTGAAGAATCCCAGAAAGCCGAGATTGATGATGACACTGGCCCAGAGCAAAATTTTCCTCTGGGTTTTGTGTTCCACTTTTTCAAGCGCCAGACCGACCGAATAATCTACTGCCGTGCTGAAAATCAAGAGGAACAGGAAGCGCCAGTCCCACCAGCCATAAAACAGATAGCTGGCTGCTATCAGCAAAATGTTCTGCCATCTCAAATTCCGATTGGTGACGAACCAATACAGGATAAATACAATTGGAAAGAAAATGGCAAAGTCAAGGGAATTGAAAAGCATGTGGGCTGCTGATAGTTTAACCGTGGTTTAGGAGTGCCAACTAATGAAATGAACTATTCTGGGTTTTTGTTTCCGAACCGACAAAAATTCATGGAGACAACCCAATCTTTGCGAAAGGAGCGGTGAACGAGATATTTCAAAACATACAATCACAGGATGCAACAAATGTAATAGTTCGGTTTACACCCCCAAATCGCCGCTTGAAGTAGCTCAATTGCGACAGGTTGCCGGTTCGTGTCTGGTGAAAGCCCTAAAACTTGAAATAAATAATAGTGCTGCCAAATCCATAGCGGCTGTGATAATCATTTTCAAAACTCTTCACCTGTCGGTGCTTCTCTAATATTTTATGAATTTCCTGTTTCAGTTTTCCCTTGCCCAGACCATGAACAACGCGCATTTCCAGACGGCCTGCGGCGATGGCTTTATCCAGCAATCCCTCAAAAGACTCTAATTGAACAAACAGCGCTTCTTCAGGCGCTATGCGGCCTTTGCCGGTACTCAGCTTTTCTAAATGCAGATCAATAACATCTTCACTAAACTCAAACTTAGTGCTGTTTGCCGGATTGGCAGCGCCCGTCATATACATGCGCAACAACTCGGGGTCAAAGCCCAAATCGCCGGAGGCTACATCTGGTTTTTTCTTCTTTTTCTTCATCACTTATTTGCCTTAATTCTGCCAGCAAAGAAAATACTTTTTGCCTAGATGTTTTGTGGTATAGCAACACTATATACTAAATGATATTCTTTGTTTTCTGTTGCTAAATTTGCTTATGAATCGAAAAATATTCTCTTTAGTAGCATGAAACACATTTAACACCTCAGGCTCTCAAACCTATTTCATCCTATGCGACAATTAAAAATCACTAAACAGATTACCAATCGCGAGAACGAATCGCTGGAAAAATATTTACAGGAAATCGGCAAAATAGATTTGCTGACTGTGGAAGAAGAGGTCGCCTTAACGCGCGAGATACGCAAAGGCGACAGCAAAGCGTTGGAAAAGCTGGCCAGAGCAAACCTTCGCTTTGTGGTTTCGGTGGCCAAACAATATCAGCATCAGGGATTGGGCTTGTCCGATTTAATCAACGAAGGAAATTTGGGCTTGATAAAAGCGGCGGAACGATTTGATGAAACGCGCGGTTTCAAGTTTATCTCCTATGCCGTGTGGTGGATTCGTCAATCTATTTTGCAGGCGCTGGCCGAGCAAGCGCGAATCGTTCGACTGCCTTTGAATAAAGTAGGCTCTCTGAATCGCATCAATAAAGCCTTTATGCGATTAGAGCAGGAGTTTGAACGCGAGCCTACGCCAGATGAAATGGCCATGTTGCTCGATATTAAGGTGGAGGACATAGAAGATACCCTTGGTGTTTCGGGCAGACATATTTCGATGGATGCGCCGTTTGCGAGTAGTGACGACGGTTCGTCCTTGCTGGATATTATGGTGAATAAAGATGCCGAGTCGGCAGATAATCAGTTGCTATATATCGAGTCGCTGCACGAAGAAATTGAACGCTCGCTGGCTGGAATTCCTAAAAAACAGGCCGACATCGTTCGGCTGTATTTTGGTATTGATACTGAACAACCATTGAGCGTGGTAGATATTGGTAAGAAATTAGGCCTCAGCAGCGAAAGGGTCCGGCAGCTAAAAGATAGAGGACTGGAACGACTGAGGCACAGGACGCAGTGCAAGAACTTGAAAGCCTTTTTGGGGCAGTAGGTGCATTAAACCAGTTCCTACATTAAATCAATTCAGATTTTTCATTTTTCTAACTCCAAGTTTGCTCAAAAATTATTGGAAGCAGGCGAAACAAGTCCTAAACTAGTAGTGCAACTTAGCGGTGGCTATAAGCTAAGTAATACATCAGCAGCCGCGGCAAAAATCGGGAAAAAAATCTTAGTACGGTCGTGCTAGACTTAGAAAAACAATAAACTTCTCGGCCCAAATAGTTACTCCGGACGCGAAACTATCCGGACTCCATCCGTAGGATAGGACTTGAGAACAGGCAATAAATTTCTTCTACCAAAAGGCAATAAATTTCTTCTACCAAAAGATAGTTCCTCTGGAAGGAGAACAATTCACTATGGATAGCCTTACTTGGATTTCAATCCGTAGGATTGATGCCTATGGTAGTAAGGTCGTCTGTCCATCTACCTAATCCCGTAGGGATGAACGATGGGAAGAGAACGCACCACACCTTGACTTAATAATATGGCGCGATATGCCTTAGCTGTCATAGCATGAATTCCCTAACCTTAATATTTAGCCCTACGCATCAACAAACTGCTATCCCAATAAAAATCCATCCTCTTGATTTATGCTAATGGAATAGTTTGTCTATTATATAGATACTTAGCATGTGCTAAAAGTCTATATTCTTTACAATATAGAACCTTAGCACATGCTAATAGTTGTAATTGGTTATAATGATGAAGTTTAGCATCTGCTAAACACTTTATTTTTATTAAATGGTTCTATTAGCATATGCTAATGCTCCATATTATAAACAAACCTTTATATTAGCATTCAGTAAGAGGCTAAATCCTATTCAGTTTAGAAGATAATATATCCGAAAGTATGTCTGCCGAAGCCAAATTCTACCCATCGAGCAATACAGAAAGGATTACTGCAATTCGCAGCGCCTGGAATACCAATAATCAACCGGTCTTCGCGGACGTTTTAACACCTGCTACCCAAGCAAGGCTCAATCTGGTGAAGCCGGACTATGAAAACAAACTACGTGCTTTCTCCGCCTATAAGGCGGCGCAGGCCACCCATGTGGCAGAGAAAGAAAAGGCGAAAAATGCGTTGGCAATCTATGTGTCTCACTTCATCCAGTCTTTGAATCTGAGCATTGCGCGAGGCGAAAAGCCGGCGGCGGTGCGGGCGATATATTCCTTGGAGGTATCGAGCGAAAAAGTTCCTTCCCTGCTTCAGGAAAGCGAAATCATCTACTGGGCGCGTAATTTGATAACCGGCGAAGCCGCACGCATAGCGGCAGGGGGCGTGCCCATGAGCAACCCTTCTATTGGCGACGTTCAATTGCGGCAAACGACCTACTTGAACCTGGTGACCAGCACCTTGATTGATAAATCGAATTTGAAGAAAGCGCGCAACGAAATAAAGAAGGTGACGGTGGAGGTGAACCGCGTAATCAGGAAAGTATGGAACGAGGTAGAGACTTATTATGGCGAAAGGGCGCGCCCCTCTATGCGGCGCTATGCGCGGCGCTGGGGTGTGGTGTATGCTCGCAAGGGCGCCACCAAAAAGTTGAGAGGCATAGTGGTAGATATGCAGAGCGGCGAAATGCTGGCTGCCGTTGAGATAAAATTTGCCAATGGCAGAAACCGGTTCATCACCAGTAATGACGGCCAGTTCATCATCAGCACTACGCTCATGAAAACGCAGAAGCTGCACTTCACCTGCAAAGGCTATACGCCGGTTATTAAAGCTATTAAGTTGATAGAAGGACAAGGTACCTATCTGGAAGTACCGATGCAGCGGGTGGCGGAGTGATTTTTGCTGAGTTTGGAATGCTGAGTGTGAACTAAACCTTCCATCTTCAAAGGGACCCTTGCACTTTTCGTGGAAACGGGAGGGTTTTTAGTGCTGATTGGGAGTGCTGAGTGCTGAATGGAATACAGGAGGGCGTTCAGCACTCAGCATTCATCATTCAGCATTATAAAAGTTATTTTTTGTCAGGAATGAGGAGAGTCATTATCGGGGCTAAATTCATCCGCTTTTCTTTTCGCATATTCGCGGCTCAAATTTTCAAACCTTAATTATCAAAATTAAATTATAACAGCGTTATGGCAGTGAACTATGAAAAGGAACTGAGTGAATGGATTAATAATGAGAAACTGGCACTTGATTTATTGAATGCCGGTAGCCATTTGCAATTAGAAAAGTCGGTAGAGATTGTGCTTTTCCGCCGCAAATTATTCGACAAAAAGATAAGCAGCATTATCAATGACCATGATTATGCACAGAATTTTGCCGGAGTACCCGTTACGTTAGAGATAACCACCGGTCTGGCACAGGCCATGACCAAGATGAAACTCGCTCCTTCCAGAATTGACTTGGGAAGATTGGCGCATGAATGGCTCGATGAAGGCAAAAACTTCAAGAGCTATGATGCCTTCGTGAATGAAAAGTTGAAAGACTTTATCGGCGAAGGAAAGAAGGTGCTGAAACCCCGTGACATTGTGTTGTATGGCTTTGGTCGTATCGGTCGTTTGGCGGCGAGGATTTTGATTGAACACGCCGGAAGCGGTCACCAACTTCGTTTGAAAGGAATTGTTATCCGCGAACATGCCGATGATGATTTAGAAAAACGCGCCAGCCTGTTGCGCAAAGATTCTGTTCACGGGCGCTTTGCTGGGGTGGTAGAAGTGGATAAGGAGAACAATGCCATCATCATCAATGGCCATACCATCAAAATGATTTCGGCTAAAAGCCCTGCGGAAGTGGATTACACACAGTATGGAATCAAAGATGCTATTGTGATTGATAATACCGGTGCTTGGAGAGATGAAAAAGGATTGGGCGAACATTTGAAGGCCAAGGGTACCAGCATGGTGCTGCTCACCGCGCCGGGCAAAGGAAGCATTCCAAACATCGTTTATGGAATTAATCATGAACCCTACAACATGAGCAACGGAAAAATATTCTCCGCGGCTTCCTGCACCACCAATGCTATTGTGCCGGTCATTAAAGTGATTGAAGATAACTTAGGCATAGAGAAAGGCCACATGGAAACCGTTCACGCATACACCAATGACCAAAACCTACTCGACAACTATCACAAAAAATCGAGAAGAGGGAGAGGAGCACCGATCAACATGGTCATTACTGAAACCGGTGCCGGCACGGCGGTATCGAAGATATTTCCGCACATGAAGGGCAAACTCACTTCCAACTCGGTTCGTGTTCCGGTTCCGAATGTTTCGCTGGCTATCCTTCAATTAGAAGTGAAAAAACAAACTTCGGTAGAAGAAGTGAACCAGATGCTTCGCAACGCTTCTCTTTTTGGAGAGCTAATAGAGCAAATAGATTATTCTACTTCTGATGAATTAGTATCGAGCGATGTAGTGGGCAATTCGCATGGATGCCAGATTGATAGCCGCGCTACGATTGTATCGGAAGATGGCAAGCGGATAGTGATTTATTGTTGGTATGATAATGAATACGGCTATACTTCGCAGGTTATTCGCTTGGCCAAACACCTTGCCGGTGTCAGGAGATTAGTTTACTACTAGAAACTAATTTTGATTCAGATTCAGCAACTTATTTCACTGCCATCCGCTAACCGTTAACCGTCAACCAGATCATGTTTGAGAATTTACAAGAAAAATAGAAGGAGCCTTAAAGGCCGTTAAGGGGCAGCACAAGCTCACCGAACTGAACATTGCCGATACGGTGAAAGAAATTCGTCGTGCGATGGTAGATGCCGACGTGAATTATAAGATTGCCAAAGAATTCACCGACCGGATAAAAGAAAAGGCGCTGGGACAGAATGTGTTGAACGCTCTGAATCCCGGACAGGTGATGACAAAGATTGTCAGCGATGAATTGACCGATTTGATGGGAGGGAAGGCCGCCGACTTCAACATCAAAGGCAATCCTGCTGTTATTCTCATTGCCGGTCTGCAAGGTTCCGGTAAAACCACCTTTACCCATAAACTGGCCTATTATTTAAAGACGAAAAAATTTAAACGTCCTTTAATGGTTGCTGCCGATGTATATCGTCCTGCCGCCGTTGACCAGTTGATTGTGCTTGGCGAACGGATTGACATACCGGTTTATCATGAAAAGGAGAGCAAGAATCCGGTAGAGATAGCAGAGCATGGAATTGCTCATGCAAAATCGCTTGGACTGGATTGTGTGATTATAGATACCGCCGGTCGCTTGGCGGTAGATGAGGAGATGATGAAGGAAATCTCTGCGGTAAAGGCAAAAACCAAACCGGATGAGATTCTCTTCGTAGTAGATTCCATGACCGGTCAGGACGCGGTAAATACGGCAAAGGCTTTTAACGACCGACTTGATTTTGATGGCGTGGTATTGACCAAACTGGATGGAGATACTCGCGGTGGTGCTGCCTTGAGTGTTACTTATACGGTTGGCAAGCCGATTAAATTTGTTTCGACCGGCGAGAAGGTGGAGACCTTAGACGTTTTCCACCCGGAACGGATGGCTTCGCGAATCCTTGGTATGGGAGATATTGTTTCGCTGGTAGAAAAAGCGCAGGAGCAATACGATGATAAAAAAGCCAAAGAGCTTGAGGCGAAATTTCGCAAGAACCAATTTGACTTTAACGACTTTCTTTCTCAGTTAGCCCAGATCAAAAAGATGGGTAACATCAAAGACCTGATGGGAATGATTCCCGGTGTGGGGAAAGCAATGAAGGACATTGACATCAACAATGATTCTTTCAAAAAGGTCGAGGCTATTATCCTGTCTATGACAAAACAGGAAAGAGTGCAACCCTCTTTGCTCGATGCCAAACGAAAAATCCGTATAGCTAAAGGCAGTGGAAACACAATTCAGGAGGTGAATCAATTTCTCAAGCAATTTGAGGAGATGAAAGACATGATGAAGAGCATGAACAAGATGCATCAATCTGGTCGGCCCATGAAGTTTGGCAGATAATACCCGGATATTTTCCTGGACGAAGTAATTTCCCTTTTTTCTATATAGTCTATTGATTCCTTCTCCGGAACAGGGGCCAGAATGTATGGCTGATAGAAAATAATTGGCTTAAAATTTGGAAGTACCATTTCCTTTATCGTATATTTGCGATATTAAATGAGGATATGGCAGTGAACAAGAGAGAAGAGTTTGGTGAGGCACAAATTGAAATAGCTGATTTTGCCAAGGCCCTCAGCCATCCGGCCCGCGTGGCCATCCTGAAAATACTGGCGGAAAGAGATCAGTGTGTCTGTGGTGAAATTGTCGAGGTACTTCCCTTAGCACAATCAACAGTATCGCAACATCTGAAAGAACTGCTCAATGCCGGTTTGATTATCGGATCGGTAGATGGCCCCAAGTCTTGTTACTGTATCAACTGGAAAGTCTTTCAACGATTTGAAAAGTCATTTACCCGCTTCTTCATCAAAACAAAGAGCCACGAGGAAAAGCGCAATTGCTGTTAATTATTCATTCATCATATTAAATCAGAAACAATGGAAAACGTACAAGAAATCAAATCAGTAGTCAAACAGAAATACTCTGAAATTGCCGAACAGAGTAAAGAAATGAATCAAAGCAGTTGCTGCGGCTCCGGCGGATGCAGCGAGGAAGTGTATAACATTATGACGGAGGACTATTCATCCGTAGCAGGTTATAATCCGGATGCTGATTTGGGCTTGGGTTGCGGCTTGCCCACCAAGTTTGCTAAAATTAAGAAAGGCGATACGGTCGTTGATCTGGGAAGCGGTGCCGGCAATGATTGTTTCATTGCTCGACATGAAACGGGCGAATCAGGAAAGGTAATCGGCGTTGACTTTTCTGAAACTATGATTAGCAAAGCGAGGCTCAACGCAGAAAGGCTGAAGTTTAATAACATAGAATTCAGACAAGGAGATATTGAAAACATACCAGTGAGCAATGATCAGGCAGATGTGGTTGTCAGTAATTGTGTTCTGAACCTAGTGCCGAATAAAGAAAGAGTGCTCAGCGAAGTTTACCGAGTGTTGAAACCCGGGGCTCATTTCAGTATCAGTGATGTGGTGCTAATCGGTGATTTACCCGAAGCGATGGTAAAGAACGCGGAGTTGTATGTCGGCTGTGTTTCCGGGGCGATTCAAAAAGATGCTTACCTTTCAATGGTCAGCAAGGTAGGTTTTAAGAATATGATTGTTCAAAAGGAAAAGCCGATTGTTGTTCCCGATGATCTGCTACTCAAGTATATCTCCCAAGAAACCATCGAGGAATACAAGAAGAGTGGTAATGGGATATTCAGTATTACGGTTTATGCAGAAAAGCCGGCTGACAAGGCTGCTTGCTGCGGACCGGACTGTTGCAGTTAATGAAGAAGAACCTTCTTTTTGTTTGCGTTGAGAACAGTAACCGTAGCCAAATGGCGCAAGCCTTCGCAATAATACATGGAGAAGATATGGTAAACGCGTTTAGCGCCGGTTCTGCTCCTTTGGGAAAAATAAATTCTAGAGCGATTGAGGTGATGAGGGAGATAGGTTATGACTTGTCTGCGCATTCCTCTAAATCGCTTGCATTAATACCAGATATAACATTTGACCATGTAGTGACGATGGGATGTGGTGATGCTTGCCCTCATGTAAAAGCAATTCAAAGTTTGGATTGGCAAATACCGGATCCGAGAAACATGGATATGGAAGGATTCAGGGAAGTGAGGAGTCTGATAGAGGAGAAGGTTAAAGAACTTCTTCTGGAGGATTATTAACTAACGATTTATCACCTGTTGATAATCAAGTAGCTGTGGGATTTTCTTTTGTCCACCAGTTCCAGAATATAAAAGTAGGTGCCATCGGGGATAGGTCTGCCTGTGGACATTGTATTGCCGTCCCAATCGTTTTTGTAATCTGTACTTTCATAAACGATGGAACCATAGCGATTAAAGACTTTGAGAGAAGCTGGTGAGAAGTATTCCAAATCTGTAAATACTAAAAGGTCGTTTTTCCCATCGCCATTGGGTGAGAAACCTTCGGGGCTAAATACTTCGCCGGGGCAGTAGATGTAAATGGTTGCCTGACCTGTGTCGCAGCCAGATTGATCGCAAACGAGATAGTAGAATTTTGAATTACCACAGGAAAGCGGCACGCGGACAAAACGAATAACTCCAGTAATGGAATCAAAAATAATCTCCCCTAAATCCGGATCGAACGAGGTACTATACACAGATCGAACAAACAGTGAATCGCCTTCGGCATCGGTATCATTTGCGAGAACGGCAAGCTCAGTGGTGTCTTGACCTTCGGCAATGATAAATTCATCTTCCCATCCTTTTGGGACAGCGTTGCTACCTATGATAATAATGAATACGGAGGCTGTGTCGCAAAGATTATTGGTATCGCAAATAGCATATTGAAATGAATCCAGTCCAAAATATAGGGGTGTAGGAACATATCTGATTTGAACGCTGTTAATAATAGAGGCGGTTCCTCGACTTGGTAAGGTAACTAGATTGAGCGTCAATGCACCCCCCGCATAATTTGTATCGTTTTGAGCGACCGAAAGAATGTTATCAGAAGATTGAGGAACAATCGCCGTATCGTTGATAGCCGAAGGAGGACTTTGCGCCTTGATAAAAGATATCAAGATAAAGAGAAGGAAAAAGGCAGATAGTTTCTTCACCGGTTCTGCTTAATTTTTTAAAAAATCCATCGCTTTATTTACCATCTCCATCGAACCAATAAAAATCGCTGTGCGCTCGTGAATAGCTGTAGGTCGAATTTCAAGCAAACGCATTTTCCCGTCTGTAGCTTTTCCTCCTGCTTGCTCAACCAAAAATGACATAGGGATACATTCATACAGCAATCTTAATTTTCCTTTTGCCTCCCCTTTGTTGGCCGGATAAATAAAGATACCTCCCTTTATTAAATTGCGATGTAGGTCGCCCACCATCGAACCAATGTAGCGCAAAGAATATGGTCGAGAAGTTGCCTTATCAACTTCTGTACAATGGGCTATAAAGCTCTTCACGCCTTCGTCAAACTTTGAAGCATTCCCTTGATTGATAGAATAGATCTTTCCGTTTGCCGGAATTTTCATGTTCGGATGGGAAAGATAAAATCCTCCATCCTCCGTATTCAATGTAAAACCATTTACTCCGTTACCTACGGAAAGAACCAAGATAGTAGAACTGCCGTAAATCACATATCCTGCCGCCCTTGTATGAATTCCCTCTTGAAGAAAATCCCCTTCATTCACTTCGCCGATGGCGCTTAATCTTTCATTGACTGAGAAAATGGTCCCTATCGGTGCGCAAACATCAATATTCGAAGAGCCGTCCAACGGGTCAATGGCAACGGTGTATTTGCCTTTTTCATTTAAAGTAGCGATTCCTTCATTTTCTTCGGACAGATAACCGGAGCAGGTTTCGCTGGCGGTGAGGTAATCCATCATGATTTTATTTGAAAGATCGTCGAGTTTTTGAACGGTTTCTCCCTGTACATTTGTATTACCTGTGGTACCTGTTATCCCGCTGATACCGGCATTGTTCACCAGACGGCTGATAATTTTACATCCCTCCGAAAGAGATACAATGAGTTTAGTCAAATCAAGAGGTGTGGAGGATTCGAGAAAAGTGGAGAGCGTAGTTCTAGGCTGCATACCGGTCAAAAAATTTATAATTGCGAATATATCAATTGTCCGTTGTCTGCTACTTTAGAACTCTCCCTTTTATAATCTTTCTCAGCGTATATATTTGCCACTCTAATTTAAGGGGGATATGAGTTTTGTGATTCGGCAGGGTATAGAAAGGGATGTTCCGGGAATTTTAGCCTTAATCAAAGAATTAGCAACGTTTGAACACGCTCCTGACGCAGTTAAGAATACTGAAAAGATGCTTGCCGAGGATGGCTTTGGGACTAATTCCATTTATAAAGTCATTATTGCTGAAGATTTGAAATCTAATGCGGTAATTGGTATGGCACTTTATTATATGGCTTACTCTACCTGGAAAGGCCGCATTTATTATCTCGATGACCTAATTGTAACGGAATCCTCACGGGGTTATGGTGTTGGCCGTCAACTGATGGATGCATTCTTGAAGGAAGCAAGGCAAGCAAAGGTTAATCAGGTTCGATGGCAGGTCTTAGACTGGAATATACCGGCCATTGAATTCTATAAGAAAATGAGAGTAGAGTTGGATTCTGAGTGGATCAACTGTAAAATGACTCATGAGCAAATCACTCGATATCTTGAAAAACCATAGAACCACCTAATCAAAACACCAATGAATATTTACAAATTCGGGGGAGCCTCGGTCAAAGATGCTGGGGCCGTAAAAAATGTTATTAGCATTCTGAAAGAAAATAACAGTAAGGAAAAGGTAGTGGTTATTTCTGCTATGGGAAAAACTACGAATGAATTAGAGTCTGTTGTGGATTTGTATTATGCCGGGAAGGCGGAATGGGATAAAGCGCTGGATGGTGTTTATGAAAAACATTTGACCATTATCATGAGTCTTTATGATGGGAATGTAAATTCCAAAGTGGTTGTAGATGTAAAGAAGCTGATTGAATCTGTTCGAAGGTTTCTAAATAGAAACACTTCACGCAACTATAATTATATCTACGATCAGGTGGTTTCTGTCGGCGAATATATTTCTACGACTGTAGCAAGCGACTACGCCAATTCCGTAGGATTGAAAAACACGCTGTTGGATGTCAAGGAAGTATTGTTTACCGACAATGCTTATACGGAAGGGAAAGTGGATTTTGAGAAAACGGAAACTGCTATAAAAACAAAAATTGCGGATTTAATAAAAACCGGTTTTGTCATCACCCAGGGATTTGTGGGTAGCACCCCAGAAGGATTCTTCACAACACTGGGGCGCGAAGGCTCGGATTATACTGCCTCTATCTTTGCCTATTCACTCGATGCCGAACGGATGACCGTTTGGAAAGATGTAGAGGGTATTATGAATGCGGACCCTAAGGAATTTCCCAACACAGAATTATTGAGCGAGATTACTTACCATGAAGCTATTGAGATGACTTACTATGGTGCCAGTGTGATTCACCCCAAAACCATCAAGCCCATACAGAATAAAAATATTCCTCTGGAGGTTCGTTCCTTTGTGAATTATAATAAGAGGGGTACGATCATATCGGCTAATGCCAACGTCAATTTTCTACCACCCCTGATTATCCGAAAGGCGGATCAAATACTACTTTCCTTTTCTGCTAAGGATTTTTCATTCATTGCAGAAGAACACCTCAGTAAAGTGTTCTCTACCTTTGCTCAAAATCGCTTGCGTATTAATCTGATGCAAAATGCGGCCATAAGTTTTTCTATCGCCGTAGATTATATATCCGAAAAGGTAGAGAATGTTATCTCAGAACTTCAGGAAGACTTTTCTATTTCTCGCAACGACAAGCTCACCTTGCTCACCATCCGACACTACAATCAGGGTATTATTGACCGGATGACCCGCGACAAGGATATTTTGCTTCGGCAGGTTTCACGTACAACTATTCAGGTTTTGATGCGGGAGTAATTAGGCTTATTCCATAGGAAGAAACACAAATCACCTTATCCAAAAAATCTTCATCGAACTCCAGTTTCCTGGCTCATGCTTCTCATTCATATAGCGAGCATACATAGCTACCTTTTTCCCCTCATCTGCCGCATCAAAAAAGATGTCCGTGTACATTTTGCTTAGCATCAGCCGAAAGCGACATTCGGAAGGGCCGCCTTGATGCTCCCCTATGTCATAAACTATATGGATGAACTCTACATCTTTTGGTTTCCCGGTCTTTTTGACTCCTGCTCTCGGGCGAGCATAAGGAGGCTTCACCCGAACCCTTACTTGAAAATTCTCTATGTATTTAATCGTTAGTTCCGGAATTTGATAGGGTGGTGGTATAAACGTACGGGGTTTGGGTATTAATTTGAATCCAGCCGTCATCCGATCTATATCGGTCATTTTCAGATTCCCTGCGATCCAAGTTTTAATGAAATCGCGCAACAACTTCACAAACTCTTTCTTTATCTCGTTCTTCCTTTTAACGTCATTATGTGTGCAGTGATGTTTGCCAAAAGTCTTTATTCGATATTCTTTCCATGATTTTTGAAGGGCTACCAGTTTTTCAACTTCTTCATCTGGTATTTGCCAATTACGCGTGCGACCAATCAATCTGTAAAGCACGGCACTCTGAAATTTGTCAAATTCAGGATCGCTGGTAGGTATAGTATAATTGAACTTATTCACTGAAAGGCAATTTTAGGATGTTTCTGTCTAAATTACAAGCCCACTAACAATCTCAGGCAAACAGGTGCAGCAGGAAGTATACAATACATCATACGGATAATGCATTCGTAGGACGTAATAAGTGTAGTAATTTTTACTTGACACACTTTATTGAATAGAATCTCTATATCATAACGCGGTTGCTAGCTGTTGGCGGCTGGGATAGAGGCGACATCCCTGCCCGACTTGAAGCAGTCAGGCGGGCTTTTTGTTCCTTTAAAAATTTATAGAGCAAAAAAAGATATAGCTTAGAGCCAATAAGCCACCAAATAATTAAAAAGTAGTAGCCTGAATCGGGATATAGAATTCGTCGTCTAGCTTTTCGCTTTTCATCACAATCTGGTGCACATTGATGGGGTTTTTGCCCGTGCCACCCAGCTGTTTGATTTTCTCCGGCCCATAGAGGGCACAAAAGCGGTCGGTGATAGATTGAATATCGTCAGCCGGTGCTTGAATATAAACCTCCTTTAAGCTTATCAGCCGCAACAGAAACTCCCGATCCACCTTCCGGTTGAAAGTAGGGAAGGAGTATCCAACGACTACCAGAATTTCGCTGTTGTAAATCTTGTAGAGCGTATAATTCTTCATCTTCTTGATAAACGTGTTCGTTTCCCAAGAAAACAGTAGAGAGGAAGTAGAGGCTGGTTTCCGGTCTGTGAGGTAGAAATAATTCAGTACTGCTTCGGTCAGGCGGTTGAGCCAGTTTTGCTCGGGCGAATTGTCTTTTTCGTCTTTCATCTGAAACTGAACCGGCAGCGAGCGAAAGGTCATTTCGTCCGGCTGAAAGCCCGAAACGGTGCCGTTCAATTTGATGATACTGAACTTGTTTAGAATTTCGCGGTCGAGGTCCACCATCTCCATGCGGGGGTGGTGATTGAGCAGTTCCTGATTTTCAAGCAAGGAGTTTTTGCTGAAAAAGGCAGAGGCCGAAAGTTCTAATTGAAAATCATAGTTCCAGGAAAGGAGCAGCAGGTCAGTGGGTAATTTCAGTTTGGTGGGGTCGTTGTCCTTTTCAAAAATGGTGGAAAGAAAGAGGTCATAGCGTTTATCCACCTTGTTGGTTACTTGATGGAATATCAGGTAGGCCGACACCAGGGCTTTGGCCCTTAGCAGTTTGTCTTCTTGATGAGTGAGATAGAGCTTTCGGGCATAAATGTCCACGTTCTGATGTGCGGCTATTTCGCCATAAAGAATTTCCGCATCGCGGATAAAATCATCCTGAATCAAACTGAACGCTCGCTTCTCTGTTACCTCTGTGTTGGCATGCATTTTCCCTTTTGCTGCTTTTATTTCGTCAATAAAAATGCGCAGCCCGGCATTGAAGGTGGCTAAAGTAGGAACTGATAAGGCGCTGGCACCGGCACCCAGAATGTAGGTTACTTTCATCCTAAAGTTTTATGCCCATTTTGCTTGCAATATCTTTGGGTATGGCGTTCTTGTTTACCATAATAGAAGTTGTTTTGAACATGAAGTATGGTGCCGAACAATAGAAATAGCCCCCCAGGTCATTTCTATCCGTTCCCCATGAATTCTTCACCAGATAATAATCATGGCCATCCTGATCTTTTGCCATGCCCACCATTTGCATTCCGTGATCGTCGGTCGTAGTCAGGTTATCGAAAGCTTCTTGGCGCATTTGTTGTGTAATGACTTTCTCCTTATCCGGTTTGGTGAACATGGAATCTTTCTCGGCTTGCGTCATATCATCATAGTTCTTCTCCGGAACAATAGCCAGACCGTTTTTAAAGTTAAATCCCTTTTCGCTCACATCGCTAGCCCATTCAATAGAATAATTGTTGGTCAGCGCATTGTCTGCAATTCGTTTCAAATCTTCTAAAGGTACATTATATATAGGGCTATTGGACCAGTTGTCTGATACTTCCATAATAAACTCTGTATAGAACGGATGATGGGTGAAGGAAGTGATCTCGACATAGTCATCTGCATTGATGCCGAGATATTTGGCGAAAGAAAGTGGGGTATATGTTTTGCCCTCGTAGGTAAATATATCTGGCGCAGCACCCATGTAACCATTCAACGCACCTAGAAAAGCGGCTTTCCAATTGGGATTAAGTTTTCCATCGGGCAGTTTCACCATAGCATCCAGCATGGCTTTTAGAACCCGGTCAATTTCGCCATGTTCCGGTTTGGTTTGGCCGGCAGGCATCCCACTATAAACTTCCTGTGGCACAATGCCATATTCCCGAACGGTGTTTATCACATCGTGCGGTTCTCCTCCGGCACTAAAGTTGGTGGTTCCCTGATAGCGTAGAAAACTGATGGCTTTTTGGATATAGGTATTGCGCACTACGAACATTTCGCTCAGGTCTATATTTATCTTCTTATTTCTCATCACTTCAGATTCGAGAAAAGACTGTGTTGAATAGCTCCAGCAAGTACCTGATTTGTACTGGTTTTTCACATCGGTACATCCAACAGTCTTCTTCATGGTAAAAGTATAGCCCCCATCTTTTTTATTCGTGTTGATGGTGGGTTGTGCGTTTATTGCAGCGGTCCAAACTAGGGTGCAAATATATAGGATAGTGATTTTGTTGATTTTCATTTTTTTAATTTGAACCGCGAATCTAATTTATTGAATTATATCGGGCAATTAATGCGTTTTGAATTTGCAGCGATTCGGAGTTCAAAAAATAATTTGCATTTATAAACGTTGTTAAATAGAATGCGGTTGTGATACCCACTCACTATATTTATTTTGCCCGCGTTTAATACGATATGACTAAATTTCTTCCAATATTTCCTCTAGGTACAGTGGTCTATCCAGGCCAAGAGTTGAATCTACATATTTTTGAGCCTCGCTACAAGCAACTGATAAAAGAATGTAGCGAGGAAAATAAAACCTTCGGTATTCCGTCTGTTTTTAAAGAGTCACTAAATGAGTATGGGACGGAGATGGAACTGACAGAAATATTTAAGGTTTATCCAAATGGAGAAATGGATATACGCGCAAGAGGGTTGATGGCATTTCGCATTGTGGAGGTGTTGCGTGAAGTACCCGATAAACTTTATTCTGCTGCTGTGGTGTTTGAGATTGAGAATAAACTGCCAGATACGGCTGTTCTTAACCCAACTCTAGTGGATTTATTAGAGCAATTGCACAAATTGCTTGGAGCCGGTTTTGATTTGTATAAGAGATTCAAGAACCCTACTTCGTATGACGTGGTTCATTATATCGCTTTGTCCGAAGAAGATAAATACAGATTGCTGACTGCGCCTTCGGAAATTGGCAGGCAATGGTTTATGATTAAGCATTTGCAGAAATTAATACCTTCGGTTGAAGAAACGGAGCGAGTGAAAAGCAAAATATTGTTGAATGGGCATTTCCGCCGTGAAATACCACCTGCATTTTGAACCTTTTTACTAATATATTCGTTATATTTATAAGCGCTAGGGTTGGGGCGCTTCAAACATGGATAACATAATTTCATCTTTAGCTATATTTTTCGGCTCCATCGTTAAATTTTCAATGGGGACTTTCGCTGCTATTGCCGCTAACTTAGGTATTAGCGGCTCACTGGCCAACGTGATGGGTGGGATAATTGGCATTGTATTGTTTACTTATCTCGGAGGATTTTTGCAAGATTATGTTGTTCAAAAATATCCGGAGCGTTTTGGAAAGAAGTTTACTGCTACGAATCGTTTTCTGGTTCGCGTTAAAAGGAGATTTGGTTTAAACGGAATTGCGGTTTTGACTCCTATTGCGCTCTCTATTCCCGTGGGTGTCATGTTTGCATTGACTTTTACTCATGACAAGAAGAAGATTCTTGTTTCGATGATTGTTTCTCTGCTCTTTTGGGCAGCGGTCTTATTTCTCCCCTATTTCCTTTTCCACATCAATGTGGCTCAAATCCTAAAGGATTTATTCCAGTAATTGCCGGTTAATCGCTTTTAATACCTAAGGACAAAATGCTCCTTAGCTATTTTCTCTTTTTTAAAGAAACAGATGCCGAATTGAAAAACATCTACTGTTAGTCGGATGTCTTCGTGTTGTTTAATGCTTTCCCAAGCTGCGTTCATTTCTGGACTATAGTGGATATCATCAAAAATAAAAACTGAAAGTTCATGGTGTCTAGACAAACATTGTTCAAAATAGCTCTGTGTCGCTGGTTGAGTATGATTTCCATCGAAAAGCACTAGATCAAGCTGCTGTGTTTTTTCAATAAACCTGGGTAGTGTCTCTTCAAAATTCCCTTCAATAAACTCTATATTCTTAACTCCCAGTTGAGAATGATTGCGACTGGCTATCGTTAATAAATTTGGAGCACCTTCTAACGAAACCAACATAGCGTCTGGCCTAGCTAACTTTAAATAGGCAGAGCTGATTCCTATGGAGGTGCCAAGCTCCAACATGGTTTTGGGTTTAAAATACGAGGCCAATCTGTAAAGCAGAAGCCCATATTTCTCTTTTACTGCGACCTTTCTTTCTATATCCGCAACCTTTCTGAGTGAGGAAGTCTTGGTTCCAAAGTCTATTACCGCTATTTCTTCATCGCTATCCGAAAGACTTCTACGCAAAGTCCGCAGTCCCTCTAACTGCTCGGGATATTCTCCTTCTAAGATCTGCTGATAGAACTGGTAAACGAAAGGAGAATGCAGGTAGTATTTTGTTTTAGCTTTCCATTGATATTCCACAAAGGACTTTAGCCGATAAAATTCGTTCATTAAATGTTTAGTAATTTAGAGGACGCATCGAGGCTAAAATATGAATAAGTTCATTTTGCATTTTCTTTTTTTGATGACACCCATTTATCTCTTTGCTCAAAAGGGTTTTCATTTGGGTATATCCGGAACGTTTAATAGTACTTGGATACTTGACCAGAACAATATTGGTACTCTTCGTAATTTTAAAGACCCCGCTGTTCGAGTTTCAGAAATGGCTTACAAAAATACCTGGGGAGGGAACGCGGGATTAGTGTTGGGTTATAATTTTGATAATCATTGGGGGATACAAACCGAGATTCAATATAATTTCACGGGACAGTTGTATCGGGATAGTTTCATGGGGCCGGTCACTATTCCCGAAGGAACATTTGGTAAAGGAAGCGGCCGGGTTGACGTGCAACGCGATATTTATTTGCAATACATTCAGATACCACTATTTGCAAAGTATATCAGTAAAGGGAAAGTGGTGAAATTCTTTTTTGCGTTAGGGCCACAAATTGGATTCAGAACGGCTGCCTCAGAAGAAGTACGTATTGCGGGCTATGTTTACCTTCCTGACTCTCTAGCTTTCACTGCCAAACAGAAGTTTAAAGCTATGGATGTTGGAGCTGCCTTGCAAACAGGAGTCGAAATTTATCCTCTTAAATTTCTGTATGTCAATATCGGTATCTCTACTTATTATGGGTTTACAGATATTAATGGAAAAATCCTAAAAAACCCTGCATGGTATCAAGAGAAAGTATACCATGCCAGCCATAATTTCCGTGCCGGGCTGATGGTGGGACTACATTACATTATTACTAAGAACAAAAGAGCGTTTTCACACTCTTCTAAATAGCTCAAATCAGTTTTTCAATCATGTGAACAGCTGCCTTTTCAAACTGGCTGTGAACGCCCGGCGTCTTAAGTAATGCTTCTAAATCTCTTTTAGCTTTCAAGGTACTTTCAGTGGTGGTTAAGTAAACTTTTTTATAATGGTCAATCGTCTCAATACTCTCCGTATCGGAAATTTTATCGAGATGTTGCCGTATCCGATCAATATCTTCAACACCAGTCTTTTCTTCTATGAATTTCATTTCATTAGGGGATAAATCCTGATTCATTTCTGCTGCATAAAGCAAAATAAACGCAAGGAACTCCTCATAGGTCCAAGAATTGGTTTCTATATTCATATTGCGATGGTATTAATAAATGAGGCAAACTACCTGCATGGGTAAAGATATTAAATTATTATACCTCAAAGAGATCAACAATAAGAACTTATGTTGATTAAAATAACCTTGGTGCTTTCTTCATTAATCCATATTCTTGCCGCCTTATTCTAAACCAAGAAACTATGGCTACCAAAAAGAAAGCGCCCACTAAAAGTAAAGCAAGCATACTAACCGCCGAAGACAAGAAGTTCTTCGAGGCGTATATAAATAACCCATCTCCTACAGGATTTGAATTGGAAGGACAGAAACTTTGGCTGGAATACATTCGCCCGGCGATTGATAAGCACGAAGTAGATAATTACGGTACGGTATATGGTGTGGTAAACCCTGGTGCCAAATTTAAAGTAGCTATTGAAGCTCATGCTGATGAGATTTCTTGGTTTGTTTCCTATATCACTGATAATGGTTTGATTTATGTAAAAAGAAACGGCGGAAGTGACCATCAAATAGCCCCTTCAAAACGAGTTTGGATTCATACTCGAGATGGGAAAAAGATTCCCGCTGTATTTGGTTGGCCTGCCATTCATACCAGAAGCGCTGGAAAGGAACAGGCTCCGGAAGTTAAAAAACATCTTTCTTGACTTAGGTTGCAAAACGAAAGATGAAGTTTTGAAAAAAGGTATCCATGTTGGATGCGTCATTACTTATCAGGATGAGTTTTTTGTCTTGAATGAAAGATACTTTGGTGGTCGAGCCCTCGATAACCGTGCCGGTGGTTTTATCATTGCCAAAGTGGCCCGTATGCTTAAAGACAACAAAAAGAAGCTCCCGTTTTCACTTTATATCGTTAACTCCGTTCAGGAGGAAGTGGGGTTGCGCGGTGCGGAAATGGTGGCACATACAATTCACCCAGATTGTGCGATTATCACAGATGTTTGCCACGATACTACTACTCCAATGATTGATAAAATTGTACAAGGAGATTTCATTGCCGGCGGTGGTCCAGTGTTGACTGTTGGTCCTGCGGTTCACAACAAACTTCTTGACTTTATTATTGATACCGCTAAGGCTGAAAAAATTCCTTATCAAATGGATGCCGCTTCGCGCAGCACCGGTACCGATACCGATGCTTTTGCTTATGCTTCCGGTGGCATTCCTTCGGCACTTATTTCTCTACCCTTGCGCTATATGCACACAACAGTCGAGCTGGTAGCCATAGAGGATGTGGAGAATGTCATCCGACTGATTTATCAATCCTTATTGAAACTTAAACCGGGATTTGATTTTAAATACTTGTAAAACTTGCAGCTAATATTCCATGTACACTATTCAAAGACATTTAAACTATAACACCTGGGCTACCGGCAAAGCCGTAGAGGTTCTTTCATCTGTGGATGAAAAACATTTTGATACTGAGGTGAAGAGTAGTTTTACTACTCTTCGCAAAACTGTTTTTCACCTTTGGGATGCTGAACAAATTTGGCTGACCCGCATTCAGGGAGGGACACCGAAAAGCTGGCCCAGCGTCAACTTTACGGGAACCACCTCTGGCATGTTGGACGGTTGGAAGAAAACCTCAAATGAACTGGCTGAATTTATATCCTCCAAAGATCGTATTTTCTTAGACCAGGAGATTCACTACAAGAACATGAAAGGAATAGAATTCACGCAGCCAATAGAGGATATTCTATTCCACCTCGTCAATCATGGCAGTTTTCATCGCGGACAGTTAGTAACGATGCTTCGTGGCCTTGGGTTTGAAAAGTTCACTTCTCAGGATTTGATTGCATATATGCGTCTATAACACGGAAGAAATTTCTTCCAGACTTCTTAATTTCCAATCTGCGATAATGAAACGTGCTTCATCATAAGTCGCCGGGTCGGGTATTATCACGCATTTCATTTTCGCTGACTTTGCCGCAAGCAAACCATTGAATGAATCTTCAATTACCACACATCTTTCCGGTCGAACGTTGATGCGATCAGCGGTGTGAAGAAAGACTGCCGGATGTGGTTTTCCATAGGTTTCATACTCTGCAGATACCAACATATCGAAATAGGATTCAATCTCCAGTTTCTTTACCGTTGCCTTAATCAAACGCATGGCTGAAGATGAGGCCAGCGCTATTTTTAAGTTTTTGCTTTTACAATAGTTTAAAGATTCATGAACTCCTTTCATTGCCTTGGCTTGATGTGTAATGGCATATTCCATTTCATCAAGTACTTCATCATGAATCTGAACTCTACTTTTGCCTTTCCAAGGTTGACGATGCCACCAATATTCTACCACTTCATCAAAACGAAAGCCGGTAGTTTCGATACAATCTGCTTCGCTCAGTTGCAACCCAACGGTAGCAAAAATCTTTATTTCAGCCTTTCGCCAAAAA
Organism: Bacteroidota bacterium; assembly: GCA_016722375.1. Classification (NCBI taxonomy): domain Bacteria; kingdom Pseudomonadati; phylum Bacteroidota; species Bacteroidota bacterium. The sequence goes on from JADKJG010000011.1 coordinate 65,914, forward strand.
GGTTCTGAATCAATCAGCAATCCATCCATATCATAGATAACGGCATCGAAATGTTTTGTCATTTTACGGTTTAATTTTGCACGAAATAATACCTTTTGGATTTCCTTACCGAGTTTCTTTCGCCCTTCCTTCAACCCGACCCAAAAACCGCTGCGCTGGTGGTGTTGAATCTAGTTTTAATTGAAAGCTTACTTTCTATTGACAATGCCGCTGTGCTGGCAACTATGGTCATGGATCTGCCGAAAGAGAAACGTAGCAGAGCATTGAAATACGGCATTCTCGGTGCTTATGTTTTTCGCGGATTGGCCTTGTTTTTTGCCAGTGAATTAATCAAAATTAATTGGCTGAAACTGGCTGGCGGTGCCTATCTATTATATCTGACAGGACATTTTTTCTACAAAAGAATCGGCAAAGAGGAGCACATCCTTGATATTCAAAAGGGAGAATTGGATGAAAAGATAAAGCATCCCAAAACGATTCCGGGGTTAAACCACTTTTGGAGTGTAGTGGTGATGGTAGAACTGATGAACCTCACTTTTTCTATTGACAATGTATTTGCTGCGGTGGCCTTTACCGATAATATCTTCATCATCTGTACCGGAGTGTTTATCGGCATCCTTTCCATGCGTATCGTGGCAGGATATTTTGTAAAACTGATGGAACGTCTTCCTTTTCTCGATTCCATTGCTTATTTGGTCATCGGTGTCTTGGGACTACGTTTGTGCCTTGAATTCGCCTGTCATTATACTCCTGATTTTATATTGTGCAGAATGTTGGAAGCAGAGAACGCTGACATGTATTTTTCCATTTTCACCGTGTCGCTTTTTGTCTTGCCTATTCTTTACCATCTGATTTTTAGAAAGAAAACGTAAATCTCAATAGTTTTAATTGCGCTCTTGGATTGCTTGTACTAGCTCATCCATTTTCTGTCGAACCGGATCAAACACAAGCTGTGCCTGCTGATAGAATGGTAGGCGCTCTTCAAATGTAGTTTGAATATATTTTTTCAAATCGGGTTCATTCAGACCCTTTAGAAGCGGACGTGTAGATATCTCTGTGGTTTTGAGGCGCGAAAAGATGACTTCGATGCCTGGATGAAGAAAAACCACTATACCCTGAGATTTCATCCAATCCATATTATCAAAATAGCAAGGCGTGCCACCTCCGGTAGCTATCACTTGTGTGCCTGGGGCATTCCTCAAACATTTCTGCTCAGCCTTTCTGAAAAAATCAAAGCCCTGCTCATTTATTAACTCACTGACATGTTGTTTGCCGAATTGATGGCTGATGATTTCATCCAAATCACTGAATCCCATCTTGATTTGTCTAGCCAATTTCTTTCCAAAAGTAGTTTTGCCAGATCCCATAAAGCCAATGAGGTAAATATTCTTCACGAAGCAATATTAGCCTATATGGTATAAACTCTAAAGGATTTCTAATGCATCTCCATGGACCGGAGGAGGAGGTATGTCATATAGATGGGTTCACTTACGATTGGCAGAAATCTCATTCGCCTACACTTATTCTAGTTCAGACGCTCACTTATTGAAAAAGGCACATAGAAAATGAACAATACTACATGCCGTAAGGTAAAATGTATGTACTTATCCTTTGTTAATCACATGCTATTGTCCCAATAGTACGTGCTATGGCTCCAAAAGCTCATGCTATTGTCGCAATAGTACATGCTATGGCTTCAAAAGCTCATGCTATTGTCCCAATAGCACATGCTATGGCTCCAAAAGCTCATGCTATTGTTACAATAGCACATGCTATGACTCCAAAAGCTCATGCTATTGTTAGAATAGTGCATGCTATTCGTTGGATAGCATGCACTATACGTGTGTTTTTAGGTGATTTTTTGAAGATTTTAGGGTATTTCACGATAAAATCAGAAATATCAAAGTAGCTGTCGTTGGAGTACTTGCTATCATTGAATGGCTCAACGGTAATCATAGAGTAGTTAGCCTAGCCGGAACTAAAGCGCAACAGATCATTTTGTAAAAGTCTAAATAGCCAATTAGAGGAATGTGGAAATCCCACAAAATGTCCAAAATCAATGCACTACCAGATATTTAGTACGGTATCGGTTTCAAATCGTTAAGGTCCGTTCTGAACTTTTCTTGAGCGGTTGTCTTGCTAGATCGGGTTAAACTCGATTCGGAAGCAATTAATTTGAAGTTTATCCTTAATCTTGGTTTATAAATCTTTGAGGGCGCGTTTATATCTATATTTTAGCCGCCTTAAAAATATTGTGACTGGTGAAATACCGTGATTTATTCCTTACTTTATTAACGACCGCTGGATTATTGCTGTTGTTCAATTCAAGAATAGGCGTAATGCCGCCATTGGGTAAATTTTTGAACCCTTTTGATGGCGTCTGGCAAAATGCTGAAAATTCGTCCTCTCTTAAGGATGTTGAATATCAATTGGAGGGATTAAAAGCAGGGGCAAAGGTCTATTTTGATGATAGGATGGTTCCGCATGTTTTTGCAGAAAGCGATGAGGATATGTATTTTTTACAGGGATACATCACCGCCAAATACCGTTTATGGCAGATGGAGATTCAAACGCACAATGCTGCCGGGAGACTAACGGAAGTAGTAGGGGAGAAGGCACTTGAAACTGACCGCCGAACGAGAAGGCTGGGCATGCAAACCGATGCCGACGATGCCACGGCGTTTGTAGCCAAGAACCCAGAAAGCAAAAGAATGATTCAGGCCTATTGCGACGGGGTGAATGCCTATATCAAAAACTTAAAAAGGAAGGATTACCCAATTGAATATAAACTGCTGGACTATCAACCGGAAGCGTGGACGCCGGTGAAGGTTTCATTGCTATTAAAGAACATGGCCAGCATTCTTTCGGTTTTGAGTATGATATTGAGAATACCAACTTCATTGCTAAATATGGTGACGAAGCATTTCAAAAGCTTTATCCTGATTTTACCGATGCTGAGGACCCTGTAATTCCTGTTGGAACGAAATGGGGTTTTAAGGCAAACAGCTCAAATAAATCACAGGCTGCCGTTGAAACGAAATCGGGAGAAACATATAGTTCTATATTAGAAAAGCCGGAGGAGATAAATGGCTCCAACAATTGGGCGGTGAGTGGCAGCAAGACAAAAAGCGGTAAGCCAATTCTTTGCAATGATCCGCATCTGAAATTATCACTCCCCTCTATTTGGTTTGAGATGCACTTGGTCTCGCCTACCATGAATGTTTATGGTGCCACTCTTCCCGGTTCACCTGCGGTTATTATAGGATTTAATGATTCTATTTCATGGGGGGTGACGAATGGTGGCAGAGATGTACGTGATTGGTACAAAATTAAATTCAAAGATGCCTCTCGTGAAGAATATGAAGTCAACGGACAATGGGAAAAGTCTATTAAAAAGCCAGAACTATTCTTGGTTCGCGGAAAAGGGGCTTTCCATGATACAGTAGTTTATACTCGTTTTGGGCCAGTGGTGTTTGATGAGAAGTTTGGTGAGGTGGAGAGTAAAAAGAATATGGCGGTATCTTGGACAGCTAAATTGCCCTCCAACGAATTTGAGACGTTTTACGGCTTAAACAAAGGAAAGAACTATGACGATTATATGCAGGCCTTGAAACATTATGATTGCCCTTCGCAGAATTTTGTTTTTGCTTCCAGAAGCGGTGACATAGCCATCCGGCATCAAGGTAAGTTTCCAATAGTAAATGATATGCCTGGCAAAGGCAAGTTGGTATTTGATGGTAGCACGGATCAGGGCGAGTGGAAACAGTTTATTCCTTCGGAACAAAATCCTTCCATGTTGAATCCTGATCGTGGTTTTGTGAGTAGTGCCAACCAACGGCCTACAGATTCTACTTATCCTTATTACTATTCTGGAGTGGGGGTTTTTGAAAATTATCGCAATCGAAGAATCAATCAATTATTGGCCGGTGGTAAGGATATTGATGTAGATTTTATGAAAAAAATGCAGAATGATAATTTCAATCTTCACGCCTCTGAAGTTGCACCCATCATGCTATCACTTCTTGATCTTTCTGCCTTAAACACAGAGGAGAAGAAAATAGCTGAAGAGATTTATCATTGGGATTTTTATAACAACCCGGATGAAACAACCCCGATATATTTTGAAATCTGGTGGAATGAATTGCGCAGATTATTGTGGGATGAAATGGCTGACCCGAAGGTTCCGATGAAGCAACCGAGTTTTTATATCACCGGTAAGTTTTTGCAATCGGACAGCACCTCTGCCTTCTATGATATTCTCAGTACTCCGGAAAAGGAATCGAGAAAGGATATCGTGCTGCGTTCATTCAAACATATTTTAATCTCCCTGCGCAACAAAGAATTTACAGAAACCAAAGGCGCCTATGCTAACGATAGAGTCTATGAAAAGAAAGACATGAATGCAAAGGATTGGGGGAGTTATAAATCTACTAAGATTGCGCACCTGGCAGGTATTGATGCTTTCAGCAAGTTGAACGTATACAGCGGAGGCAATATAGGTACCATTAATGCCACCAACTCTGCACACGGCCCATCCTGGAGAATGATCGTTGATGAAGCAACGATGAAGGCCTATGTTGTTTATCCGGGCGGACAATCGGGTAATCCGGGAAGCCCCTATTACGATAACATGGTGAATGCCTGGGCGAAAGGAGAATATTTTCAGGCATCTTTTGTGCGAACTGGTGATGGGCTTGGCGCACACAAACTTTTTATATCCACTTTTAAACCAAAATAAATCTAATGAAGTTTCTTATTGCTATTGTCTTGATTGCAGTTTTGTCTTTTGCCGTACAACAGTTTTTCCCTTGGTGGTCTGTTGCCATTGTTGCTTTTGCAGTCGGTTTTGTCATGCGCCAGCCGCGTCGCGAAGCTGCCTTTTTCGCAGGGCTGCTTTCCCTATTCTTACTATGGACGTTCTATTCCTATTATCTGGCTCATGCCAATCAGCATTTGCTTTCTGAAAAACTGGCAGAATTATTTGCTCCGATTATTAGAGACAAACAATTCCGTCTATATATCCTTACCGGTGCTATAGGAGGATTGGTTGGCGGTTTTGCGTCGCTAAGCGGAAGACTTTCTGCTATCGCAGTAGGGATGAAGTAATCTTTTTTAGTTCGATTATCTAATAATCTCCGCTAAAGTCCTGAGTGGCTCTAATGGAGCGCGCGTTATTTTCATCTTTTGTTTCAAAGATAGCCCCACAACCTAAATAGAGCAGGTTTTTGTCGAGCATCACCTTGCGATGTGGTGGAGAATTGTATAAGTCTTTCACCAATACTTCTGCCACTTGCAGGTAGCTTACTTTCAGTGGAACCGGGAAGCTATTCATATCAATATTTTCCCCATTCACTGTTGAATTCACGCCAAACAGTTTTAACCGCACCGGTGGCATTTTCAATGCAGCGGTTTTGGGATTGACATGCTCAAAGAAATTTTTTGCCACCATCTGATGCGTGTGTACCACCGCAGCGTTTCTCAGTTCCGCTGAAAATTTTAAAGTTGCCACATTCTTTTGTTCCCGAAGTTTATTGGTGGCAAAGAAGAAAGCCGCATTCATCAGGTGCAGATCGTAGTGGGCAGGGTCAACCACCCTGTTTGGTTCTTTAAGCGTATCAAAACTCTTCCACGTATGATCTTCATACACTTTCTGTTTGAAGTAGGAATCCTTCTGAAACAGCGTGATTTCAGATAGATATTGTCCGCCTTTATCCGAGGCAAATAATAGAGGTAGTAGATATAAAAAGACAACCGCAGGCCACATACCTTTAAAACGAAATTATTTGAAAAATATTGGGTGCGGGGTAAGTCCCCGATATTTTCAGACTATTTCTCTCTTACATAAACAAGGGTAGTGCCGTGTTTGGTTGCTTTTTCCGAAAACTCGAACCGATTTCCAATGCTTTTGATTAAAGGCAGCAACTTCTTGAATCCGTGATTGCGAGGGTCAAAGTCCGGTTGCTTCTTAATGAGCAAATTCCCCAACTCACCTAGAAAAGCCCATCCCTCTTCATCTGCAATATCGTTGATGCTATCGGAAATCAGATTGACCAATTCCTTATTGATAGGTCCAATCACCTCTTCCGAAGTGTTTTGAGATTTTGTTTTGGTCTTTGATTTTTGAGCAGGTCTGGAAGCCGGTTGCGGCAGCGGTTGTTTAGCCTTCAATATCTCAAGGTAGATAAATTTATCGCAGGCCGAGATAAAGGCCGTAGGCGTTTTCTTCTCTCCCAAACCCAACACCTTCATGCCTGCCTCTCGAAGGCGTATAGCCAAACGGGTGAAATCACTATCGCTTGAAACGATACAAAATCCATCCACCCTACCACTGTAAAGGATGTCCATAGCATCAATAATCATGGCAGAGTCGGTCGCGTTCTTGCCGCTGGTATAACTATATTGTTGTACCGGAGTGATGGCATTTTCAAGCAAAACTGTTTTCCAACCCGATACCGTAGGTTTTGTCCAATCGGCATAAATCTTTTTGAAGGTTGGTGTGCCATACTTGGCAATCTCTTCCAACATCGCCTTCACGTTTGAATAGGGCACGTTGTCGGCATCTATTAAAACCGCGAAACGAAGCTCTTTGATGGTTTCCATTTTGTATGAATTTGAGTGCAATATAAGAGAATAGGATTCCTACGCCGAAGGCACTGAACCAAGAAGAAAAATCGGCTTCTAACAACTGTAACTATATTCCTAAATTGGAAATAACCTTCCTTAATTGGTATTTAGGCTAATGTGACTGGTATAGCGCCTGTTGTAATCAGTATTGCCCCTTGTTTGATTAGTATAGCGTGGAAACTTATTGGTTAAGCGGGGATTATAATTGGTTTTCGGGGGAAAATGATTGGTATTCGCGGGATTATGATTGGTTAAAGCCTTTGGCAGAGGAACTTATGGGCGCTTTAGGGCATTCACTTAGAGAATGAATACATACCGCCCAATTATTCAGCCAATTAGGAAAAATTTGAAGTGAGTATGCTACTAGCGAATTAGAGAAAACTTGCCACCAAGAAGAAAGTCAACTGAGAATCACTAAGAACTTCCTGCAGATATTTACAAGCAGTTTCTGTTATACTCCCCTACAATGTCTTCTATATCCTCACTTCGGAAAGTTTTCTGTTTGATTTTAATGGCTAATTCAGGACAATCGGCAAAATATAAAGACATGCTATCTCTGAAATCATCCCAATTTATTTTAGTGAGTGTTCCCTGATGTTTCTGTAAAATGTAATCAATACTTGGGGCGCAGACCCCGCAACGAGGGCTGAGCGAGGGGAGTGGATAGTACTTCAGCAAACGCAGGCTGCCGTCCTTTATCAATAGCAAAAAGAAATATTGGCTGCCTGAATGAAATGGGTTTGCTATTCCCGCATCATTTTTAACCGAGACCATTCTTATCTTTTCTCTTCTATATTCAAATTGCACTTCTGCTACCTCTCCAGGTTTTATGGACTGCTGTACACCCGTAGAATCGAAATAGGTCATTCCCCAGTGCATATTGTGATAGGCGGGTTCGCGATCTATTTTATTCAGAGGAACATCTAAAGTGATTGGAATCGTATCATCTGAAAGGGTGATGAGCAAAGCCGGTAGCTTTTTTGCTTCCACATTATTTCTACATGAAAAAAGCAGAAAAAATACGAAGGCAAAAATCTTTGCTTTGTCCATGATTTAGAAAGAAGTGCCCAGTCGTAGATAGAGTCCGGTTCCGGTATAGTGAGTAGGGACAACCAGTCCGATAATATTGCCGGTACCGAGCGTGAAGTCAAAATATTTCCACGATTTAGAAAACTCAAAGCCGAGGTTAAACTTGCTGTACCCGCCCCCGCCCATAGAGGCCGAGAAGACCATATCGGGACGGATGAAGTAGTTGGCCTTGAGGTATCCATAAAAGAAATAGCGAGGAATATGTCGGTATTGACCGCCTACGCTAATCACCAATTTATCTCCAAAAATAGGTTGAGAATATACCAAGGCTGCGGTGAAAGGCACCATCACAGAGTAGTGCTTGTTGGTTTTTTTAGGTAGATTGGTGAGCAAAGCGCTGTCAATATTTAGGTTGCCGAAAGTAGCGCTGTTAAACGAAAACAGGTTGGGAAATTCTATACCCTGAAAGTGTACAAAACCAGTGTCGGTATAATTTACCGGATGTTTGGAAAATGACATCACGCCGAGGTCTGATACATCCAATGCCAACTTCCACTGGTTTTCTTCAGAAATGGAAAGATGGAGGTCGCCGGAGAAACCAATGCCGTTCATTTCGGTAAAAGGTGTAGCGCCTTCATCGGCAGAGTTGTACTTCAAATCATATTGCATGTCCAGATATTCGCCGTCTGGAGCGGTGTATAGCCAAGCATCGCGTGTGCTGATTTGTTGATTGCTCATCACTTGCAGAAATGAATAGCTCAACCCAAAGTCGGTTCTTATCCGATTGCTGCGGAATGTTTTCTGGATACCAAAAGTATATTGGTTGTAAATGAAATTTTGAAAGCGGATGCCGCTGAGGTCAACCGTATCATCTTCAAACATGGCATTGCCATAGAAAAGAAGTTGGTAGGTTTCTTTAGAGCCGGAAAGATTTCGCATTTGTCGGTGATGGTAACCAAAGTACAGCATACCATCCCATTTTTTCAAATATCTCTGATAATCAAAACCTGCGTTCAAATAATCTTCAAAGGCCAGCCGGTTCTTAATGCCCCGGTTGGCGCGGTCTTTCAAGGTGTTGTTTATTTGTCCCTTAAAAATCATTTTGTAAGCAAACATGGCGGGGACCGAGTTGGAATTGGCAAAATAATCAAAGGAAGCCGTGATGCGGTTCAGTGCTGAATCGCGCATTTGCGAATTGAAGTGCGGATTGAGCGTAGTACCGGTATAATTGAAAAGATTGGGGTTTGAATCAAATTGTGCTGATACAAAAAGACTCATCCCCAGCAGAATAGGCAGAAATATATTTTTCATGTACATGGTTGCAGAAAGAAAGAATTATAGTTTAATCCCGAGTTTGTAATTAAACCGAGCGGTAAGCGTAATGCTCAATTGATTGTCACCGTATATTTTAAGATGCTGACCAGCGCAGGCAGGATTGTTTGTAGTGGTAGAAAACGTCGCCGAAACGGTGGCAAACTTTCCTCGCTTAAGGTTATCCATTCGCTCTTCGCTAATCGGCAAGGGTATTTTTGTTTTGGTGGGCGATTCCACTTTGCAATTGGCATCCAGCACTCCTCCGGGAATAGAGACGTTGGATAGCAAAGTATCTACCGGTTGCCAGAATTCATCAAATACAACCATTTGCAGAGAGGCATCGAGTGGATAATTGTTGTTGGCAATGATATTTAGAAGGCCATCCTTGATGCCACCGACGTCGGTAGTAACGGTACTCAAATCAAAATCAATGGTGTCCAGAAGGTGTAGGTTGTTGGCAATGAGCGAAAGTGGGACTTCGGCGTTGAGATTGATTTTCAATCCTTTTTGCAAATAGGCGAAATCACGATACTGCTGATTATTGCCGTTCACGTTGGTTTTGACCGCCACATCATAACTGATTTGAGAAGGAAGAATACCGATAAGGTCTTTGATATTTGAGTTGCTGTTGTTCATCTGGAATTTATTCGCCGCCGGCTTCCATGGAAAGTCCGTAGCTCGATTCACCATCAGTTTTTGACCAACGATTGAACCAATCAGTTGCTTGGAGCCGTTCACGGGACTGCTGGCGGCCATATTGTTTATGATCACTTCGCCATCTACACCCAATCCGTTTTCTACTTCCAAAGAGACATTCACACTTTCTAAATCAATTGTTCCGCTCTGAAACATATCCAGGAACGAGAAAGCGGCATTGTCTGCCACCGTAATGGTATCGCGACCGAGATAGCCTTTGACGTAGTTGGGTTTTATGCCTTTGATTCTGTATTCAACATGGACACTGTCGCTGTTGGTAACGTGTCGGGTAATACCTGAAGAATCGAGACGTGCAATAATGCGTTGTGTATAGGTGTTGAATTCGGTGCCGTTCTTTCCGGTCAAATTGATAGCAAAACCGGCGATATTGATAGGCGTATCAATGGTTACGGTGCCATTGGGTGGCGCAGGAGGAACCACCGAACGATGGACTAATGGATGCCCATAGTTGTCAAAGGCACCTACTAAAGTATATTCTAAAGTGAGTTGTTCTTCCACGGAACTGGTGATATAGACATGTAAGATTCCTTCCCGCGCATCTACATAAGTCAGTTTTCGGTCATCAATCACTTGAACCACATCTTCTGTAACGTCCGATACATTCTGAGTAGGGAATTTTGCCCAAGCCTCTGATACCCTTAATTGAGTGATAAAAATCTTTGCCTGTATATAATCTTGTAAATTGATGAGAACCATATTGCCGCTACTTCCAGGCGTATTCAAATTAGTTATCTCAAAACTTAGTTTGTTTTTCACTTTTTTCCCTGCCAGGGGAATAGTGAAATAGGCAGAATCATGAGATGCAATGTATGGAAGCGTCGAAGAACCTATTATGCCTGCGTCTTCTGCATTTTTAAGTGTGCAAATGGCACCTGCACTAAAGGGTATTGGGAAATTATTAATCAACCAAACCTGCAATTCGCCGGAGACCATTACCGCACTGTCATAAAACTGGGCATTGTCAAATACGTTAGGGCCAGGATCCAGACCATTAAACGGGGGGATCTCCATCATTTGACCATCGTTTTGAAGGATAATGTTTCCAAAAATCTGTTTGACACCACCACCAGCTGCCATCGTGGTAGCGATCTCCCAAGTGTTACCGATTGGTTGATAGATTGATTTCCCAATACCAGATTACTAACGTTGAACTTTTGTTTGATGGCGGTATCGGGGAAATCAATCACTTTATCTGCCAGCGAAAAATCATACAGGTGTGATTGTTGCACGATGGATAAGACATTATCGCTGTTTACTTTAAGTAGCGAATCTTTAATCAGGTTTTTTAGGGTAAGGTTAGTATGAGCAATGGGTACAAGCATTTCTGTCTCCCAACTTGTCCGGCTTTCTTTTTTGCATCCTGCAACCAAGAGAAAAAAACAAATAAACAAGACTGGGGTAAAACTACGATGATTATATTTCATTGAATCAAATTTTACTAAGCGACAAATATAATTTGATAGCGCTGATTCTAAGCGGTCATGAAATCTCATGTATTCAAAAGAAAGTTTTATTTCGTGTGCTCAACAGAACACCGGCTACGTCCTTAAACTAAGCATGAACAAACGCAAAATATTCAACGACCCGGTTCACGGATTCATTACTATCCCTCACGAACTGGTGTTTGACCTCATCGAACACCGATACTTTCAACGGCTGAGGAGAATCAAACAACTGGGGCTCAGTGATTATGTTTATCCGGGAGCGGTTCATTCTCGGTTTCATCATGCGCTAGGAGCTTTTCATTTAATGAGGCGTGTTTTGGCGCTACTTAAAATTAAGGGGCATCGCATTAGCGAAGAGGAAGAATTGGGAGCGAGCATCGCTATCTTGCTTCACGACATCGGGCACGGTCCCTTTTCACACACGCTGGAGAAATATTTAATCCCCAAAGTGCATCACGAAGATATTTCCCGTGTTTATATGCGCCGATTGAATAAACACTTCAAAGGGAAGCTCGATTTAGCCATAGATATATTCGACGGCACCTATCGCAAAAGGTTTCTACACCAATTGGTTTCTTCTCAGTTAGACGTTGACAGATTGGACTATCTCACCCGTGATTCCTTTTTTACCGGTGTGAATGAAGGGACGATTCTTATGAGCGAATCATAGAAATGATCAACGTCCATGACGATGAACTTGTTGTGGAACAAAAGGGTGTTTATTCCATTGAGAGTTTTATTATCTCCCGCCGCCTGATGTACTGGCAAGTCTATCTGCATAAAACAGTTCTGTGTGTGGAAGAAATGATGGTGAAAGCCGTGCAGCGTGCTCAATATCTATCTGTCAAGGGTATGTTGCCAGTTTCTTCTCCTGCCCTTGCCTACTTTTTGAATAAGAAAGTACAACTGAAAAAATTTGATGAAGACCCGGCAGTGCTCGATTATTACTCTGAATTGGATGATGTAGATATTTTTGCAGCCTTGAAAGCTTGGTCTAACTCTGACGACAAGGTGCTACGGGTTCTCTGCGAATGTATCCTCCATCGAAAGTTATTTCGTATCGAAACCGGCTACCAACCCTTTCCGTCCAAAAAGATTCAACTCCTGCGCGACAAGGCCATGAAGAAATTTAAACTGGATGAAGAAGAAGCCGGCTATCTCGTTTTTAGCGGCTCTACTTCAAACCATGCTTATGACCCGGGAGAGAATCGAATCAATATACTGACTAATGATGGCAAGGTGATTGATATTTCAAAAGCAAGCGAACAATTGAACAGTACCGTTTTGAATAAGCCGGTCGTCAAACATTATGTGTTTTATCCAAAGGTTTTAGAAAATTGATGCAATAATTATTTACCAGTACGTTTATAAGCCTTCTTACATAATATCAACATGGAAATAACCGCAAAAGAGTTGGCAGTTCTGCTCAACGCAAAACTGGAAGGCAATCCGGATACGATGGTATCCAAACTATCTAAAATTGAAGAAGCCGACAAGGATTCATTCTGCTTTCTTGCCAATTCAAAATATTACCACTACGCACAAACCGCCACAGCGGGAATTTTGCTTTGCGATGAAAAGTTGGAGTACAACCAACGGAATATTTCTGCCGTACTGCGAGTGGCAGAACCCTATATTGCTTTTCAAAAGTTGATGGAACTTTATGCCACCATGAATGGTTCTTCAAACAATAAGGGGATTGAAGAACAGTCGCATATAGGAAAGGATAGTGTGGCGGGTGAAGGTTTGTACCTAGGCTCGTTTAGCTATATCGGCAATCAGGTTAAAGTCGGGAAAAACGTACAGATTTACCCCAACTGCTTCATTGGTGATCATTGTGAGATTGGAGATAACACCATACTCTATGCCAATGTTTCTGTTTATCGTGATTGTAAAATCGGCAATGATTGTATTCTTCATTCTGGTTGTGTAGTGGGAGCCGATGGCTTCGGGTTTGCTCCGCAGGAAGATGGCAGCTATAAAAAGATACCTCAAACCGGAAACGTGGTGATTGGAAACCGTGTAGAAATTGGTGCCAACACCTGCATTGACCGGGCGGTCATCGGTTCTACGGTGATAGGAGATGGAGTTAAATTAGATAACCTGATTCAAATCGCTCATAATGTTGAATTGGGTGAGAATACCGCCATCGCTTCTTTAGTCGGAGTTTCAGGCTCCTCTAAACTGGGTAAAAATGTATTGGTAGGCGGGCAAGCAGGTATTACCGGACATTTAACTATTGCCGATGGGGTGAAAATTCAGGCACAGGCCGCGGTCATTCATGATATTAAAGACAAAGGCAAAGGGGTTTCTGGCACTCCGGCCATAGATGCGCGAGAGCATTACCGGATTATTGCCTCCATGAAGCAATTGCCTGATTTGATTAAGAGGGTTAAAGAACTGGAAAAGAAATTACTTGAAAAGCCCTAAGAATATGTGGGTGCACTCAGGTTTAATGTTCAAAATTTTACATTTGCCGCCTTTAAGAAATTGTTGATGAATCACACCAACCAGCAAACACTCCAAAAGGAAGTTTCTCTCTACAGGGTCGGCCTACATACCGGACAAAAGGTTAAAGTTACCTTATTACCTGTTGCCGCCAATCATGGAATTAAGTTTCAGCGGATGGACATAGAAGGGCAACCTCTGTTGGCCGCGGATTGCGATCTAGTGACCACCGTGCAGCGCGGAACCACCATCGAGAAAGGAAATGTTTCCGTAGCCACCGTAGAACATCTGATGAGCGCCTTGATTGGAATGCAGGTGGACAACTGTCTGGTTCAAATAGACGGTGCCGAATTGCCTATCATGGATGGAAGCGCCGCCCCTTTTGTAGAGGCTATTGAGAAGGCCGGTATTCAAGAAATGGGAGAGGAGCGTACTGTGTTTAACCTTCAGCAGAATATTCATTATTCAGATATAGAAAGCGGGGCGGAATATCTGGCTCTACCAAGTAATCGCTATAAGGTAACGGCACTGATTGATTATAAAAGCGAAGTGCTAGGGCAGCAACATGCTACTTTAGATAGAGTAAACGACTTCAAAACTCAAATTGCCTCTTCACGAACCTTTTGCTTTCTGCATGAACTGGAAATGCTCTATGATTCCGGTTTGATTCGCGGTGGCGACCTGAATAACGCCATCGTTGTAGTAGATAAACCTATTTCAAAAGAAGAGCAGGTCAAGTTGTCCAAACTTTTTAATAAGCCGGATATTAAGGTGGTGGAAGAGGGAATCCTGAATAACATCCAATTAAAGCACCACAACGAACCGGCCAGACATAAGTTGTTGGACGTAGTGGGTGATTTGGGCTTGATTGGAACGCCTATCAATGCACATATCATCGCTACCAAACCCGGACATAAGCACAACGTAGAGTTCGCCAAACTTCTCAAAGCCCATATCAAACAAGAGCGCATGAAGGTTTCGGCGCCCTTTTATGACCCCAATGTTCCGCCCATCTATGGAGCGGCAGACATCGAAAAGATTCTTCCGCATCGTTATCCTTTTCTAATGATTGATAAAATCATCAGCCTGACAGATACGGAAGTGGTGGGTGTAAAGAACGTAACCATGAACGAAGAGTTCTTCAAAGGCCATTTTCCCGGAAATCCTGTGATGCCCGGAGTGTTGCAAATGGAGGCGATGGCCCAAACCGGTGGAATATTGGTTCTTTCAAAACTCCCCGATCCACAAAACTACGACACCTATTTTCTGAAGATGAACAACGTGAAATTCAAAAACAAGGTTGTTCCCGGAGATACGGTGCTCTTCCGTCTCGAAATGACACAGCCTATGCGCCGAGGCATTATCGAAATGAAAGGCTCGGCATACGTGGGCAATAAATTGGTGAGCGAAGCCGACCTGATGGCGGCTATCCAGAAAAAGGAAGGGAAATAACCAAAGGATTTGATGATTTGAAAACAGAAAACCACCTCCATCTACTGAGTTCATTTTCATTATTTAATTAGCCAATCTCCCTATCCCCATCTACCCGCTATGAATCAACCATACTCCTATATCCACCCCCAAGCCGAGGTGGCAGATAATGTAGTGGTGGAGCCATTTGTTACTATTTCTAAAGATGTAGTAATAGGCGAAGGGACTTGGATAGGCCCTCACGTAACGATTATGGAAGGAGCCAGGATTGGGAAAAACTGCCGCATCTTTCCCGGAGCAGTGATTTCTGCTATTCCTCAGGATTTGAAATATAAAGGAGAAAAATCAGCCGTGGTGATTGGTGATAATGTCACCATCCGCGAATATGTAACCGTCAACCGCGGAACCGAGGCAGCCATGAAAACTGTGATTGGCGACAACACCCTGCTCATGGCCTATACCCACATCGCCCATGATTGTATCATTGGCAAAAACTGTGTCTTGGCCAACAATGCCAATCTGGCCGGACATGTGGAAGTAGGCGACTTCACTATTCTGGGTGGCGCCACCGCCTTTCAGCAGTTCACAAAGATTGGCCGGCATGTGATTGTTTCGGGCGGATGTTTGGTGAATAAAGACATTCCACCTTTTGTCCGCGCCGCTCGACATCCTACCACCTATGCCGGCGTCAATTCCGTAGGCCTGAGAAGAAGAGGATATACGACAGACCAAGTCAACCAGATTTTGGACGTGTATCGCATCCTATATATAAGAGGTTATAACACCAGCACCGCCCTCAAATTCATCGAAGCCAATATCCCGGCCAGCAACGAAAAGGATGAAATCGTCACCTTTGCCCGCGAAAGCGTTCGTGGTATCATGAAGGGGTTTAAGAGCAGCAGCGACGAATAAAAAAAACAGTCCTTCTCTATGCAGCCTCCTTGATTTCTAAAAGGAACTGCCTTCCACTTCTTCCATCCTCCATCACAAATTCTAATTCTCGGCTCGCTCTATTTCTTCTTCCTCCGGATAGGCAGATAACGCAGACTGTAATAATCATCAAAGCGATCTGGGTTTTCGATATGGTCTGCTGCGATGATGAGGAAGCATTTCGTCAACTGCAAGGTCAGTTCCTTTCTTCGCTCATGCCTGCCGGTGCGCGTGGTTTTCAACGATGAAAACATAGTCTCCTGCGCTGTGCGAGCATTCGTAAACTGATTTTTTGCCGTCACAAAATTGTCGACATCTGTAGGGTAATCCGCCAACAAATACGTGTTGGCGGCACTCAGGAATCGCTCCAATAATTCGGGTAATTGGCCAATGCTGGCTTGATTATATTCATCCATTCCCTGCGGAAAAAATCCTTCATATTGATCCGTGCCTTCGCCAAACTTGAATTGCACCAAGCCCCGCATTCTTCGCAATTGTTCAATCAAACGGCCATAAGCCTGGTTCATGCTCAGCGTCAGGCCTTTTTGCACAGCGCTTTTCACCAGTTTATCTTCCACCGTTCCAAAATAAGCGGTGTATCGGCTGCTCGTGTCAACCAGCAGCGTGTTATAGATTCCGCCCGGATTAAGCACCGGACTCGCCAACCGAATCAGGAATTCCTCAGAAAAGGATCGCAGACTGGCATAAGACAAGTTCTTATCCTCAAATATATCAGTCACCAGTCGGATAGGGTCTTGCATAGGGCTATGGTTTTATTTTTTGATAAGATGATTGAACCAGCAGACGGCTTCCAACTAATTTCTCCATACCTCCAGATTTCAGAATACGATAATCGAGAACATTTTTGAAACTTCCAAATTTACCGAAGTTATAAATAGACTCAGTTTACTATGCTCGGTAAATACCGAAGTTATAGATAGCTATATTTTGCCTACTTCCACAAATGGGGAGATAGATAAAATATTCCTAGTTATGGTTTCTGTAAATACCGAAGTAATGAAAATACATCTATTATTACTTTCGGTAAATACCGATGCTATAAAAATACCCATGTTTATAACTTCGGTAAATACGGAAGCTATAAACAGACACCCGATTAAGGGTTTCTTGTTTAAAGTTGGGCTAAACGTTTGTTTGAACAGGTTTTCCAATTCAGGAAAGAGGCTTAGAAATGTGTTCAGGTCGGTCAGAAGGACTTCCTCGTACCGAGAAGATGATTCGGAGAAGGATTCAAGTGAATTTATGCTACTTAGAATAAATTGTTTTGCTGTAATGAATAACAGGATTAGATTAAACTAATTTTTACTAAGCAATTATGGAAATAGAAAGTAGATGAGGTTTGAAAAATGGCTAAAGCCATATATGAATAGGCCCATTCATACCACAATAAAGCGCCGTGTTATAACTCCGCCATTTATGACTGAGTGCTCAGTGAAGGGGCATGGCTTTAGCCACAAATGATTGTTTTTAGAATACTTATAGGGGAAAACTGCATCTGCTTAGATAGAACGCTGAAGCCTCATTCTTCCATTATTTTTTCAATCAAAATAATATTCCTTATCGCTTGCTTGAAGAAAGATGGGGATGATCCAACCAAATTTAATCCCTATAAACATATCCATCCGTTTATCGTTCAAAGGCTTTTGCAAGTAAAAATCATAAGGTCGGCGGCCTTGCGTAAATCCGAGGTCAAACTGTAATCCTCCATAAACACTGATAAATTTTTTGCGTTCCATATAAATTCCGCCGATGAACTGAGAGACGACCGGCCCATTGCTCAGGCGGTCATAGCCCGTGCGATAGGTTTTATCCAATTGGGGCAGTTCGGTGCGGCGCACGTTGAACAGGATTTTGTGTTCTAGAAAACCAATGCTGGTCATAAATAGCAAGCCAGCGTCGGGAAATTTTTTGGAAAGCGGGACAATTTTTCCGGCCACGAACTTCACATTATATCCAATTTCGTTCGGCTTCACATTCGTCAGGTCATTAAAGAGCGTAACGTGTTGCCCGCTTGAAGTACTGATATTATCCAATAAATAGCTCTCTTTCACCCGCGCTCCTACCAATACCCCCACTTCGCCACCCACCAGCCAGTTGTTCGCCGTTTTATAGCTCAGATGTAAACCAATCAGCGAGTTAAATCCAAACCGTGTTTTCATATCACCAAAAGGGAACTGGGCGGTGTAGGAAGGCGCGATGAGCACAGCAGAACTGGACTCGAAGCGGCGTTCTTTCTTTGGCTTCTTGGGTTCATCTTGTGCCTTCAAGAACGGGCCTTGAGCAAAGAAAAGAAGGAATAAAAAATATCGGAGAAATAAGAGGGATTGATTCATAGATACGTCAATGGCGTGTGGGCAAAAATACTATTTTAGCGCGCTCAAAAAATGAACCGGATGAACGACATACGCATGGTGGACCTCAAAAGCCAATATTTAAGGCTGAAAGAGGAAATAGATGCCGCCATGGCTGAGGTGCTCGATTCCACCCAATATATTAAAGGCCCGCAGGTAAAGCGTTTTGAAGCTAATCTGGCAAAATATATGGGGGTTAAAGAGGTCATCAGTTGTGCCAATGGCACCGATGCGCTTCAAATCGCGATGATGGCTCTGGGCTATCAGCCCGGCGATGAAATCATTACCGCGAGTTTTACTTACGTAGCCACCGCAGAGGTCATTGCGCTACTAAAATTAACACCGGTTTTGGTTGAAGTAAACCCCGAAACCTTCACCATAGACCCCTCGGCCATAGAAAAGGCTATTACGCCAAAAACAAAAGCCATTGTACCGGTACACATGTTTGGGCAAAGTGCCGACATGGAGGCGATCATGAAGATTGCTGAAAAGCACGGGCTGGATGTGATTGAAGATAATGCACAGGCGATTGGTGCAGATTATACATTCAGCGACGGCACAAAAAAGAAGGCCGGTACGATAGGTGCCGTGGGCACCACTTCCTTTTTCCCTTCCAAAAACTTGGGATGCTACGGAGACGGCGGAGCCTTATTTACCAACGATGAATCTTTGGCAAAACGGATACGCATGATTGCCAACCACGGGCAAGAAGTGCAATACGTGCATGATGAAATAGGTGTGAACTCCAGGCTCGATACTTTGCAGGCAGCTATTTTGGATGTGAAGCTCCAGTATCTGGATGATTTTGCGGCAAGAAGAAACCAGGTGGCTTCTTATTATGATAAAGCCTTTAGCGGTATAAAGAATGTTCAAACGCCGGTTCGCGCGTCCTATTCCAACCATGTGTTTCATCAATACACCTTGAAACTAAAGGGAATGAATCGGGATGAAGTGAAAGCCAAACTGGCTGCAAAGGGAATCCCGGCAATGGTTTATTATCCTATTCCGCTTCACCTCCAGAAAGCATATAGAGATGATCGGTATCCATCAGGCTCCTTTCTGATAACAGAAGAGCTTTGCAAGTCGGTGCTGTCTTTGCCCATTCATACCGAGATGGAAGCCGCCGAATTGAAGTTTATTGCAGAAACGGTCACGGATATATTGAAATAGGAATAAAAGGAAAGAATGAAAATTGCAGTAGTAGGTACGGGATATGTTGGCTTAGTAACCGGAACTTGTTTTTCAGAAACGGGCAACAATGTTACCTGTGTAGATAATAATGAAGAAAAGGTAAAGCAGCTTCAAAAGGGCAACTTACCTATTTATGAGCCCGAACTGGATGTGTTGTTTGAGCGAAATACGAAGCATAACCGTTTGAAGTTCTCTACCTCTCTTTCCGAAGGGATAGAAGGGGCAAAGATTATTTTTCTAGCACTGCCTACCCCTCCGGGTGAAGATGGAAGCGCCGATCTTAAATACATCTTGCAGGTAGCGGAGCAACTGGGCGGGCTTTTGAAAGAATATACCGTGATTGTGAATAAAAGTACGGTACCGGTCGGCACGGCAGACAAGGTGAGAGATATAATTGCCGCGAAGGCAAAGGTGGAGTTTGATGTGGTTTCCAACCCTGAATTTCTTCGGGAAGGGGTAGCCGTAGAAGACTTCATGAAGCCCGAACGAGTGGTGGTGGGCACCCGATCTGAGAGGGCCAAAAAGTTGATGGAGGAATTATATGAGCCTTTTGTCAGACAAGGAAACCCTATTCTTTTTATGGATGAAAGAAGTTCGGAGGTGACGAAGTATGCAGCGAACGCATTTCTTGCAGCTAAGATTTCGTTCATGAACGAAATGGCCAACATCTGCGAACTGGTAGGGGCCGATGTGGACAATGTGCGGAAAGGAATAGGAACCGATTCGCGGATTGGAAAACGTTTCTTATTCGCCGGTGTAGGATATGGTGGAAGTTGCTTCCCGAAAGATGTAAAAGCCTTGCATTACACAGCGCAGGAACACAAGTATGACTTCAAGATACTTCGGGCCGTGATGCAGGTAAACAATCTTCAGCGCGAACATTTTTTCGATAAGATCCTTAAGAAGTACAAGGACAGCCTGAATGGAAAAACCATCGCGATATGGGGCTTGGCCTTCAAGCCAAATACCGACGACATTCGTGATGCACCGGCGCTTTATATCATCGAGCGATTGCTGCAAAGCGGGTCAAAGGTTCGGGTGTATGATCCTGAAGCGATGGCGCATGTCAAAGCTATTTTTGGTGATAAGATCTATTATGCTACCGACCAGTATGATGCTTTATCGGGCGCTGATTTCCTGACCATCGTAACCGAATGGAATATCTTCCGCTCTCCAGATTTTGATAAGATTAAATCATCGTTGAAAGACCCCGTGATTTTCGACGGACGAAATCTATATCACAACGAACACATGAGGGAATTGGGCTTTAGTTATTACAGTATAGGAAGAAATTCTGTTGAATAGAAAATGAAAAGAGTACTAATTACCGGTGCCGCCGGCTTTTTGGGTTCCCATCTGTGCGACCGCTTCATCCGCGAAGAGTATGAAGTGATTGGGATGGATAATTTGATTACCGGCGACCTTCGGAATATTGAGCATCTATTCAAACTCAAGAACTTTGAATTCTATCATCATGATGTTTCTAAGTTTGTGTTTGTTCCGGGCAAGTTGGATTACATCCTTCATTTTGCATCTCCGGCCTCTCCGATAGATTATTTGAAGATTCCTATCCAGACTTTAAAAGTCGGTTCTCTCGGGACGCATAATCTGTTAGGGCTTGCCAAAGCCAAGAGTGCCAGAATATTGGTGGCATCTACTTCAGAAGTTTATGGCGACCCGACGGTACATCCGCAACAAGAAGATTATTGGGGCAACGTCAATCCTGTAGGACCGCGTGGAGTCTATGATGAAGCTAAACGGTTCCAGGAAGCCATCACTATGGCCTATCATACGTATCATGGTCTGGAAACGAGAATCGTACGCATCTTTAATACTTACGGTCCTCGAATGAGGTTGAATGACGGCAGAGTATTGCCGGCCTTTATTGGGCAGGCATTAAGAGGAGAAGACCTCACTATTTTTGGTGACGGAAGTCAGACCCGTTCATTCTGCTATGTAGATGACTTGGTAGATGGTATATATCGCCTCTTGATGAGTGATTATCATCTGCCTGTAAACGTGGGCAATCCCGATGAGATAACCATCAGCCAGTTTGCAGAAGAGATAATCAAACTAACGGGGACTACTCAGAAGGTAGTTTATAAGGCGTTACCGGTAGATGATCCAAAGCAAAGGCAGCCAGATATTACTCGGGCTAAAGGAATTCTAGGTTGGACACCCAAAATAAGCAGACAAGAAGGATTGAAAATTACCTATGCTTATTTTAAGGGATTGTCACAGGATGAATTATACAATTCTAAACATCGGTTTGCGTAATATGGGAAACAAAGAAACCGGATACTATGTTCATCCTTCGGCCATCGTGGATGAAGGCTGCACGATTGGCGAGGGAAGCAAGGTTTGGCATTTCAGCCATATCATGTCAAATTGCACGATTGGCAAGAACTGCAACATTGGTCAGAATGTGGTGGTTTCTCCCGAGGTTATTCTCGGCGATAATGTAAAAGTACAGAACAATGTTTCTATCTATACCGGAGTAATCTGCGAAGACGATGTTTTTCTCGGCCCTCCATGGTGTTTACCAATGTTATAAATCCCAGAAGTGCGGTAGTTCGCAGGGGGCAATATTCTAAAACTGTAGTAAAGAAAGGAGCCAGTATCGGAGCGAATGCTACTATTGTATGTGGTCATGATATCGGAGAATTTGCCTTTATCGGTGCAGGTGCTGTGGTTACCAAGCATGTTCCTGCTTACGCGTTGGTGGTAGGTAATCCGGCCCGACAAATGGGATGGATGAGTGAATACGGACATAAACTTAGTTTCAATCAGGATGGTATTGCTGAATGTCCAGAAGGCAAAGAACGGTATCAATTAAAAGAAGGAAAAGTTTCAAAAATTAAATAAATATGGTTGAGGAATTACTAAAGAAGAAGAAGAAGTTAGCTGTGATAGGTTTAGGCTACGTAGGCCTGCCGATTGCTCTAGAGTTTGCTAAAAAGATATCCGTGATCGGTTTTGATATCAATCAAAAGCGCGTGGATATGATGAAGAATCATATTGACCCAAGCAATGAATTGGAGTCTAAAGATTTCGAAGGGGCCGATATTCAGTTCACGGCGAATCTTGAAGATTTGAAGGAGGCAAGTTTCTTTATCGTGGCGGTACCAACTCCGGTAGATAGTCACAATGTACCAGATTTAAAGCCTGTGCTTAGTGCTTCAGATACCATAGGTAAAGTGTTGAAGAAGGGAGACTATGTGGTTTTTGAATCAACCGTCTATCCTGGATGCACTGAAGATGATTGCTTACCGGTTATGGAAAAGTTATCTGGCTTAAAAATGGGGGTGGACTTCAAGCTGGGCTATTCACCCGAAAGAATCAATCCCGGAGATAAAGAACATACCATAACGAAAATCACAAAGGTCGTTTCTGGTTGCGATAAGGAATCGTTGGACATTATTGCGAGGACGTATGAGATTATTGTTACCGCCGGAACTCACAGAGCAAGTTCTATCAAGGTGGCAGAGGCAGCAAAGATTATTGAAAACACACAACGTGATTTTAATATCGCTTTGATGAATGAGTTATCACAGATTTTTGACCTCATGGGGATTAACACGTATGAGGTATTGGAAGCTGCCGGAACCAAATGGAATTTCCTTAAATTTTTCCCGGGCTTGGTGGGTGGCCATTGCATTGGCGTGGATCCCTATTATCTCACCTACAAAGCGTTGGAGTTGGGATATAATCCGGGGGTAATCTTGGCGGGTAGAAGAATCAATGATGATATGGGCGCCCATGTGGCTCGTAAGTTAGTGCAGCAATTGATTAAGTTGAATAAGCAAGTGGCAAACACGAAGGTCTTAGTGATGGGTGCCACCTTCAAGGAAAACGTCAGTGACATCCGCAATTCAAAGGTGGTAGATGTCATTAATGAACTGAGAAACTATTCCGTTCAAGCCGAGGTGTCGGACCCGCTTGCTGACGCAGAAGAGTTTCATCATGAATATGGCATTACCCTTCGTAAGGACTACGGAAAAGATTATGATGCGGTGATTGTTGCTGTGAATCATGACGAGTTTACAAACTTGAACGATGAATTCTTTACAACCATTTTGCGTAAAGATGGTATCGTAGTGGACGTAAAGGGAGACCTTAGAAATAAGATTAAGGAGTTTGCTTATTGGTCATTATAAAATCCATCAGGTAAAGACAAAAATGAAAAAGGTTCTAATTACCGGCGGTGCCGGTTTTATCGGTTCACACGTAGTTCGACTGTTTGTCGATAAATACCCCGATTACGAAATCTGGAACTTGGATAAATTAACCTATGCAGGCAACTTAGAAAACCTAAAAGACCTGGAGGGAAAACCCAACTACAAGTTTATAAAGGGAGATATTACAGATGCCGCCTTTGTAAATAGCCTGTTCGATGAGCATAAGTTTGTTTCGGTCATTCACTTAGCCGCAGAAAGCCACGTAGATCGTTCTATCTCTAACCCGTTAGAATTTGTAGTGACGAATGTTATCGGTACGGTTAATCTTCTCAATGCTGCCAAGAGTACATGGGAGTGTAGCAAAGACAAACCGGTTCCTAAAGACCGGATATTCTACCACATCTCTACCGATGAAGTTTACGGTTCATTGGGTGACACCGGTTTCTTTCTTGAAACCACGCCTTACGACCCGCAATCGCCTTATAGTGCTTCAAAAGCAAGTTCTGATCATTTTGTAAGAGCGTATTTCAATACGTATAACTTGCCGGTGGTTATTTCGAATTGTTCGAATAACTATGGTGCGAATCAGTTTCCTGAAAAGCTAATACCGCTTTTTATCCATAACATAAAGAATAATAAGCCACTTCCTGTTTATGGCGATGGAAAATACACCAGAGATTGGCTATGGGTGGTTGACCATGCAAGGGCTATTGATGTGATTCTTCATAAAGGCAATCTTGGCGAAACCTATAATATCGGCGGCTTTAACGAATGGCAAAATATAGAATTGATCAAATTGCTCTGTCGGATATTGGATAACAAATTAGGGCGTGAGGAAGGCGAATCCATGAAATTGCTGACCTACGTCAAAGACCGCCCAGGCCATGATCGCCGATATGCTATTGACGCTTCAAAATTGAAAAATGAACTGGGATGGAAGCCTTCTGTTACATTCGAAGAAGGACTAGAAAAGACAGTTGAATGGTATCTTGAAAATGAAGAATGGTTACGGCATGTTACTAGCGGTGACTACCAGAAATATTATAATCATCAATACGGAAAGCAATAGATGTTCGACATAAAGTATCATACACAAGACATTAGTCATCACAGTTTTCTCGTGACCGGCGGGGCGGGATTCATCGGTTCTAATATCGTTGAGTATTTGCTGAAATACGGGGCTAAAAAAGTACGGGTACTTGATAATTTAGCTACTGGAAGAGCCTCTAATCTTGATGAATTCAAAACGCATTTGCCTTTTGAGTTTATAGAGGGAGATATTCGCGATTTAGATACTTGCCACCGCGCACTTGAAGGCATAGACTATGTTTCTCACCAGGCTGCCTTGGGTTCTGTGCCCCGTTCCATCAAGGAACCGGAAAATACGAATTCGGTGAACGTAAATGGATTCCTCAATGTTCTGATTGCAGCCAAAGATGCCAAAGTGAAGAAATTCGTTTTTGCTTCCTCATCTTCTGTTTATGGAGATGAAAAGTCGCTTCCAAAACTGGAAAATAAGGTTGGTGCCCCTCTTTCGCCTTATGCGGTTAGTAAATATACGAATGAGCTTTATGCCCATGTATTTCAGGACGTTTATGGCATTCCGGTGATTGGTCTTCGCTATTTCAATATATACGGCCCCAAGCAAGATCCCGAAGGAATGTATGCTGCTGTTATCCCACTTTTTGTTTCTAAAATCATGGCTCGTGAAGAAGTGTTTATTGACGGGGACGGAGGGCAGACCCGTGATTTTACTTTCGTAGAGAACGCAGTTCAGGCAAATGTGCGAGCCATGTTGAGCGAGAATAAAGAAGCTGCCAATCAAATCTATAATATTGCTGTAGGAGAAAACTTCTCGGTCAATTATATGTACCACGAAATTCAAACGCTATTGCAATCCAGCCATGCTGCTCAATACAGGGAAGCTCGTAAGGGGGACATTCGTAATTCGCTGGCCGATATTTCTAAGGCTCAGAAATTATTGGGTTATGATCCAAAATTCAACTTCAAAAAGGGCTTAGCCTTGACGGTAGAGTATATTAGGAAAATTTACTCCTAGTTCTTGCAAAGGACCTTCTCTTTCAAAGAATTACTTCGGCTTTGCATTAGGACATAGTCACTCTATTGTAAAGTATTTTATCCATTACTTTATTAGTGTTGATTTCTAAGAGGTTCAAGTTCCTCATCCTATTTATTTTCACGCATCAATTTTGAGTGCAATAGCATTGCACGGACAATTAAGTTATTAGAAATGGCAGCAAAGCAACATGAGGAAGCACGCTATACGGAAGACGAGGTAAAAACCCTCGACTGGCTAGAGCATATACGGATGCGTCCGGGGATGTATATCGGCAAGACCGGTGATGGCTCTAGTATGGATGATGGTATATATATCCTCCTTAAAGAAGCCATTGACAATTGTGTGGATGAATACCAGATGGGTTATGGCAAAAAGGTAGAAATACTCGTTACCAAAGAGAAAGTAACTGTCCGCGATTACGGTCGCGGGATTCCTTTGGGTAAATTGGTTGATTGTGTGTCGCAGGTGAATACGGGGGCGAAATTTGATTCGAAGGCTTTCAAAAAATCTGTTGGCTTGAATGGCGTGGGTACCAAAGCAGTGAATGCACTTTCCACTTACTTTAAGGCTTATGCCGTGAGGGAGGGGCAGAAGAAGACGGCTGAGTTTGCTTCGGGTAAAATATCAAAAGATCATAAACTGGAAAAAACGGACGAACAGAATGGAACGTACATCGAGTTTATTCCCGACAACAAAATCTTCAAGAACTATCGCTATCTGCATGAATATGTAGAGCAGATGATTCAGAACTATACCTATCTGAACACCGGGCTTACCTTTATTTATAACGGCAATAAATACATTTCGCAAAAGGGTTTGTATGATTTGCTTTCTCGTAAAAAGGATGAGGCGAATCTTTGCTATCCTATTATCCATTTGATTGGCGATGAAATAGAGATTGCGATGACACACAATCATCACTATGGGGAGGAATATTACAGTTTCGTTAATGGGCAGTACACCATTTTGGGGGGAACGCACCTACAGGCCTTCCGCGAAGCAATAGTTAAAACGGTTCGTGATTTCTATAAGAAGGATTACGATACCGTAGATATTCGCGAAGCCATCGCTGCGGCTATTTCCGTTCGGATTCAGGAGCCGGTTTTCGAATCTCAAACAAAGACGAGATTAGGGACAGACAAACTTCATGGTGAAGAAAGAACCATGAAACAGTTTGTGGGTGATTTTGTCAAGGAGCATTTGGATAATTTCCTGCATAAAAACCCGGCTACAGCCGACGCGCTGCACAAAAGAATCCTTCAAAGCGAAAGAGAACGGAAAGAAATTGCCGGTATTAAGAAACTGGCGAATGAGCGCGCCAAGAAGGCGAACATCCACAATAAGAAGTTGCGTGATTGTCGTTTTCACTTGAACGATGATACGAAGGTGACGGATGAAAATAAACTTCGCACAACACTCTTTATTACCGAGGGAGATTCGGCGAGTGGTTCGATTACCAAGAGCCGGAACCCTGATTTGCAGGCGGTGTTCTCTCTTCGTGGAAAGCCTTTGAACTGTTTCGGAATGACCAAGAAGGTGGTTTATGAAAACGAAGAGTTCAACCTGTTGCAACATGCTTTAAACATTGAGGCTTCGATGGATGATTTGCGCTACAACAACGTGGTGATAGCTACCGATGCCGACGTGGATGGTATGCACATTCGTTTATTGCTGCTTACGTTCTTTCTCCAGTTCTTCCCCGACATGGTGCGCAATAATCACATCAAGATATTGGAAACGCCTCTTTTCAGAGTTCGAAACAAACAGAAGACCATTTATTGTTACGATGAAGGAGAAAAACAAGCTGCCATTAAAGAACTGAAAGGCAACCCGGAAATAACTCGCTTCAAAGGATTAGGAGAGATTTCTCCCAATGAATTTGAAGGATTTATTGGTGAAGATATTCGGTT
The DNA here is from genome assembly GCA_016722375.1 of Bacteroidota bacterium. Classification (NCBI taxonomy): domain Bacteria; kingdom Pseudomonadati; phylum Bacteroidota; species Bacteroidota bacterium. The sequence continues at coordinate 93,583 of JADKJG010000011.1, forward strand.
GAGTCCGGTGATTGTGGAGGATAAAATGAAGATTGAAAAGCTGTTAGAATATTACATGGGTAAGAACTCTGAGGACCGTCAGAAATTCATCATTGATAATCTGAAGGTTGAGAAAGATGATGTTCGTGAAGTAGCTGAAGTAGCAGAAATGGAAGAATAAGTTGACTTAGTGGTTTTGAGAATATAGAATATGAAGGAAGAAAACAACGAAGAAGTAAACGGACAAGCCTCTGATGCGGTGCATG
>JADKJG010000012.1 GCA_016722375.1 Bacteroidota bacterium
CTTACCTTATTGTTAAGGTGACTAATGACGATAAAATTCTCACCAAGAAAGTGTTTGTAGGCAGGTAGTTTACAGTCCTTTCCAAGTTTTCCTTTTTGCAAAAAGGGTCTGGCTGTTTGGCCAGACCCTTTTTTTTACTTTTTTCACCGCCTAGATTTTCTTGTTTCAAGACAGATTGCTTATTTTTACGTAAGAGTAAGGAGTGATTTGATGGATACAGTCTTGAGGATGTCATGCTATGGCATTATTTGCGTAAAGAAATTACATTTAAGTCTTGATTTATGGATACTTAGAGCCGGAGCACGAAGCAATAAGGCCGCTAAATTGCAGTAGCAGATGAAGAAATTTTTATTGATTGCTTTAGTTTTTTCGGGTTTAGCATTGGTGTTGGATGCCTGTAGAAAACCGTCCAAGCCCATTCTTCCTGAAGAATTGGTTCTTCGGGATCGTGCGCTTCCGGTTGGGGCAACAGGATTAGAAATTGATTTTGCCGCATCTGATTTCACAACCGGGATTTGGTTTTTAATATGATAGGAAGTACGCCAAACGTAAAGGTTGGCGACATATTAGTGAGCGGAGAAGGCGATGGCTATATCCGGAGAGTTACTGCTATTAGCGTCAACGGTAGTGTATATACTATCACTACCACTCAGGCAACCTTAGAGGATGTGTTCATTCAGGGGCATCTGGTGTTCGACTTTGATTTGAACTTTCTCAAAACCGGTAAAAACCTCGGATTGATTGACTCCGTACTGGCAAGGACTCTTTATAAGGATGCCTCGCTTTCGGTGGTGCTTTCAGCGCAACTTCAGTATGCACCTACATTTCATTATGATTTTTGGTTTGATACAGCGGGCATTGCTTCATGTGATATCACTGCAACCAATGCTAGCTATTCATCGAGCGCTTCGGTGAAAGTGACCGCCACGCAAGCGGCATCATTACTTAATAGAACAGACACGCTCCGCAAATACAATAAAATTTATCGTTCTTGGAATTTGGTAAACGGTTATCCACCCCGGTGGTGGTGAGACTGGATTTAAGTTGGGTGGCTGAATATTCTGTGGTCACAGAATCTACAGTATCTAGTACTTATACGTTCTCTGGTGTTGGCCCCCAAACATTGGGTGCTAAATATGAAGGCGGGCCTTGGAAGAGTACCTATACTTTCAATCCTAATCAAAATACCTCTACTTCACAGGCTCCCGGTGTGGACGATGTAGAGGTTAAAGTGACTTGCCGTCCGGTGTTGGCATTTAAAATTATGGGAGTACCCGGTCCGCATGTTACCGTTGGTTTAAAATCGGAAGTGGCAGGCAGATTAGCCAACGCAACGGGCGATTGGGATTTGACGGCAGAAAGTTGGCATGAGACGAGCCAGAAAATTTCAGGAACCATTTTCGGAAAAAATGTCCCCGACTTAGCTGAAGAAATATGGGAAACAAATAAAGTTGGCTTTAGCACACCAATACCTTGGCAGAGATTTCGGGAAATAATCAACGCGCCTTTGAAGGTCAGCCTCTGCCCAATCCGATAAAAGTAAAAGTAACCGATTCAAAAGGCTTGGCAGTCAAAGGGGTTCCGGTTCATTTTGAACTCGCGGCCAATCACGGAACGGCAACTCCGGCTACGGTATATACGGATGTAAATGGATTTGCTCAAACTAACTGGACATTGGGTAGTCGTTTAGCGCCGGTACAACACATGGATGTCAGCGCCCGTAGAGGCGACCTAAGCGAAATTATTTCTTCACCGATCGGTTTTACGGCGATTATAGATACTCCTATTACGTGTACCACCATGATAGATAAGGACGGCAATAGTTATCCTGGGTTAATCATTGGCGGCAGATGTTGGGATACCAGAAATCTAACGAGCACAAAATATGGTGTAAGTGGAAACCCACCAATCACGCAGGTTCAGGACAGTTCTGCTTGGGTACTTGCCAGTCAGTTGGGAACCGAAGCATGGTGCAACTTTCAGAGCGATCCGGCTTATGGTGTGCGCAATGGAAAATTATATAACTGGTATGCTGTTAATAATGCCAACGTGTGTCCCGTAGGTTGGCATGTCCCTACTAGAACCGAGTATCAAGCCATGTTTGATTCTCTCGGAGGCAATGCCGCGGCCAGCAAAAAAATAAAGATGAACGTGCTCTATCCTAATAATGCGTCCGTACCGGATACCGGTTGGGGTCTGGCAACTACTCAACCGCCGTTAGACGCCAATAATATCAGCGGTTTCTCGGCTGCTTCGGTTGGATCAAGAAGCGAAATCTCGATTTATTCAGCTACGGATTATCAAGACACCTACTTCTGGACTTCAAGCCCGGTGAATGCGAATACAGCATACGCCGTTGAGTTGAAAAGAGGAATTTCGAGCGTAACTTTTGTTACAAGACCAAAAGGACGAGGCTACTCAGTTCGCTGTATTAAAAACTAGCGGAACAGGTTTCTATTTAGCCCAAAGCCTGTTTCAAGTCTTCCAGCAAATCTTCCACATCTTCAACCCCCACACTGAGGCGCAAGAGATTATCTACCACTCCCACTCTTTCTCTTTCTTCTTTTGGTATAGAAGCATGGGTCATAGTTACGGGATGATTCACCAAAGATTCTACTCCTCCTAAGGATTCGGCAAGAGCGAACACTTTGAAAGAAGAAGCGATACGGAAGGTTTCTTCGATCGAAGTATCTTTAAAAACAATGGAAATCATACCTCCGAAATCCTTCATTTGTTTTTTGGCAATCTCGTGATTCGGATGATCCGGGAAACCGGGCCAGTACACCTTGGAGATTTTGGGATGAGTTTTGAGATATTCGGCAATGATTTTCCCGTTGTAGCAATGACGCTCCATGCGCAAGTGTAAAGTCTTGATGCCGCGCAGCACAAGAAAGGAATCCATAGGGCCGGGTGTGGCACCGCAGGAGTTGTGAATGAAGGCCAGTTGCTCATACAGTTTATCATCATTCATCACCAACGCACCCATCACTACATCGCTATGTCCGCCCAAATATTTGGTAACTGAATGCATCACGATGTCTGCTCCTAAAAGCAAAGGGTTTTGAAGATAAGGAGATGCAAAAGTATTGTCCACCGCGAGGAGTATTTTATTCTCCTTCGCGATTTGAGCCGTTCCAGCAATATCAATAATCTGCATCGTTGGATTGGTGGGGGTCTCTACCCAAATCAGTTTGGTGTTCTGGTTGACCTGCACCCGAATCTTCGACAGATTCGTCATATCAATGAAATGAAACTTGATACCATAGTTAGCGAAGACCTTGGTAAACATGCGATAAGATCCACCATATAAATCATCACCGGTAATGACCTCATCCCCAGGGCGCAGCAGTTTCATTACGGCATCGGTAGCCGCCATTCCGCTGCTGAAACAAAGTCCATGTTTTCCTTCTTCCAAAGCAGCAATGTTTTTTTCCAACGCCACACGTGTAGGATTCTTGCCACGCGCATAAGCATAGCCCTTATGTTTTCCGGGAGATTCCTGCACAAAGGTGGTGGTTTGATAAATAGGAGTCATGATGGCTCCGGTAGCGGGATCAGGCTCTAAGCCCGCGTGAATAGCTTTGGTTCCGAATTTCATAATTAAAAATTGAGTGGCGAATGTAATTTTAAAATAAATGCGTGAACAAACCATCGCGCAATTTAGGCTCGAACCAGGTAGATTTTGGTGGCATCACCTGCCCGCTGTCGGCTATGTCTATCAGTTGTTGAATAGAAACAGGATAAAGCGCAAAGGCTACTTTCATCTCGCCGTTGTTCACTCTTCTTTCCAATTCATCTAATCCGCGAATGCCGCCGACAAAGTCAATGCGCTTATCGGTGCGCGGGTCTTTGATTCCTAAAAGCGGACTCAAAATATTATCCTGAAGAATGGTGATATCCAACACTCCGATGGGATCGTTTGTATAAACTCCGTCCTTCGGTTTCAGTTGATACCAGTTGTTGTCGAGATACATGTCTATTTCATGCAACGCCGCAGGTTTGCTTTTTGATTTTTTCAAAATGGTAAATTTCTCTTCTATACTCTTCAGCAGTTGTTCGGAAGTCAAACCGTTTAAATCTTTCACCAAACGGTTATAATCCATGATGGCCAAATGGTCGGAGGGGAAAAGAACGGAAAGAAAGTAGTTGTATTCTTCTTTGCCGGTATGATGGGGATTTGCTTCGCGCATTTTCATTCCAACCTTTGCCGCCGAAGCAGTGCGATGATGACCGTCGGCGATGTAGGTGAAAGGAATTTCCTTTTCAAAGGTGGCTATGATTTGGTGGATGGTTTCTTTATTGTCTATTAACCAAACGGTATGGTGAATTTTATCTTCCGAGTCGAAATCATAAATCGGACTCTGCTCTGCAATCACTTCATTGATCAGCGCACTGACTGTTGCATTTTTGGGGTAGGTGAGGAAAATAGGGCCGACATGCGCCTGCACCGCCTGCATGTGTTCCATGCGGTCTTGTTCTTTTTCGGGCCTAGTGAATTCATGTTTTTTAATCACATCATTAAAGTAATCATCAATGGAAGAGCAAGCCACCAGCCCCACCTGTACCCTTTGCCCCATGACTTGCGCATATATATAGAGACAGGGTTCTTTATCCTGAATCAGAATACCCTCCTTTTGCATCTTGTCCAGATTCTCTTTTGCCTTGCGGTAAACTTCGGGTGCGTGTTCATCTACCGAAGTGGGCAAATCGATCTCTGCTTCACCACGTGCAAAAAGGAATAAGGATTGCCTTCAGCCATTTTGCGAGCTTCGGAAGAGTTCATCACATCGTACGGAAGAGAAGCGACCTGACCGACAAAATTTTTGTCGGGTCGAACCGCTTTAAAAGGTTTTAGAATAGCCATATCGTTTTGTTATGGTGGCAAACATGGTAAAACTTAGAGAAATTATTTCAGGAAATGAAAAGTGATGCCGCAATTTTATCAGCGAACAGTTTGCCTGCATCCGTCAAAGTCAGGATCGAATTATTTAAAGAATAAAGCGAGGCATCTAGCTTTTTTATCTCCTGCCTAATAGAATCAGTAATAGCTGATTGGTGTTCCTTCGATACAAATTCAAAGCCCGAGATATTTAATCCCCAAATTGTTCTGAGCGAAGTCATGATATGTTCATTCACTTTTTGGGCCTCGGTGAGCAGTTCTAGTTCATGCGGAATTTTGCCATTCCTTATACTGTTGATGTATTGAATGTTGTTAGGAATGTTCCATTGCCGCGACATCTCATTAAACGAATGAGCCGAGGGACCCAATCCCAGATACTTTTTCCCAAACCAATAGTTGGAGTTGTGGACGGCATATTTCTTGTCCTTGGCAAAGTTGGATATCTCATACTGCTCATAACCGGCTTTTCTCATTTCCTCCATGAGAGTTTGGAACTGTCGTGCTGACTGTTCCTCATCCACCGGTGTGGCTATCCCTTTTTTGATTTTATTCTCCAGAGTGGTTTTGGCTTCTACCGTCAGGGCATAAGAAGAAATATGTGGAATGTTTAAATCAAATGTCTTTTCGAGATTTTGATGCCATCGCTCATCATTCAAGGTGGGCGTTCCATAAATCAGATCAATGGTGATGTTTTCAAAACCAGCATCCTGTACTCGACGGATGGAAGAAAGTGCCTCTTCGCTATTATGGACGCGATTCATATAATCCAAATCTTCATCGAAAAAAGATTGTACCCCAATCGAAAAGCGATTTAACCCCAAACTCTTTAAGGAGCCGAACTCCTTGATTTTCGCTAAACTTAAATCATCTGGATTGGCTTCGATGGTGAACTCTTGAAGGGAAGAAATATCATGATGCCGTTCAATCTCGCGGATAATAGATGCCATTTCTAGATGACTGAGCAATGAAGGAGTGCCTCCTCCAAAGTAAATAGTCTCTATTTTTTCTTGATCGAGATAATCCTTGCTAAGTGCTATCTCGCGATGCAGGGATTCCAGAAACCTTTCCTTATTGGAAAGTGAAGTGCTGAAATAGAAATTGCAATAGCTGCAGGCCTGTTTACAAAAAGGAATATGAATGTAGATACCTGCCACAGGGCACAAAAGTATTAGGATAGTGCTGAAATGAAATAGAAAGCGGGCAATAGCGTTATTTTCGTTTGACTCATGCGAGGCATTTTTGCTATTCTGTTACTACTAAATCTGAGCCAGGCTTTTGGTCAGGGTGAGTATTCTTTGAATGTAGTATCAGCAGACCAATCTGATGGCTTTTTCAAAAAACAGTTTTCTTATAAAGTCCATTTCAAAGATTCCTTACAAGCAAAACAAGAGGCTGTTAGCTTGCTGAATAAAATTAGGACTTTGGGGTATGTTGCGGCATCTATTGATAGTATGCATATAGACAGCCTCCAAGTATCTGCCTACCTATATATAGGAGAGAGGTTTCAAAATGCCTACATAGAAAACGGGAACGCTGATCTTTCTCTTTTGTCGGGTGCCGGAGTGAAAGGATATGTAACAGCCGGGCGCCCCATATCGGTTGCGCAGATTGAAAAGATGAAGGCAAACATTCTGAGTGAATGTGAAAACAGCGGCTACCCCTTTGCTTCGGTCCAATTGGATAGTTTTCAATTGGAGCAAGATGGTTTTTCAGCCAAACTGTTCATCGAGAAGAATGAACAGATTCGTTATGACACTCTTAAAATATTAGGGAAAACAAAAACCAAGTATGTATTTCTAAAGAATTACCTCGGCATCAAAATAGGAAAGCCCTATAATGAAAGCAACATCCAGCGGATTCATCAACGACTGCGTGAGTTGCAGTTTGTCGAAGCCATTCAACCGCATACTGTAGAATTCCTGAACGGCAAAGCACGAATCAATTTGTTTCTGAAAGACAAACGGTCCAGTCAATTCGATTTCCTCCTGGGCTTTTTGCCGGGGTCTTCCGGACAAAAGCTTCTAATAACTGGCGATGCCCGCCTTCACCTGTTTAGTTTGTTTGGTGTCGGCGAGGAGTTTTTTTTCAAATGGCAGAAACTGCAACCCAAAACCCAGACACTAGACATCAAATTTGTGTATCCATATTTGATTGGTTTGCCTTTGGGTATCAATGCCGTTTTTCAACTTTACAAAAAAGATACAGCCTTTGTAGATATAGCCGGCGATTATGGAATTCAATATCAAATTATCGGGAGTAATTACCTGAAAGCATCACTGAAACAAAAGACCACCATCATTACCTATGTGGACACAGCCTATATTAAAGCCAACAAGAGACTTCCCAATAATCTCGATGTCAGCTCTAATGAATTTGCCTTACAATATTTTCTTCAGAAACTGGATTATCGGTTTAACCCTACCTCCGGCTATCAGTTGACGGTCGAGGGCTCTGCTGGAGCCAGAAAAATCAAAAAGAATAATACCGTAGCCAACTTGCCCGACGAATCTTCAGGAAGGAACTTTAGCTATCTGTATGACACCATTAAATTGAAGACATTTCAATTTCGTATAGGATTGGCTATTGAAAAGTATTGGAGGTTGGCATCCAGACATACCATCAAAACTTCTTTCGATGGCAAGTATTTGTACGCCCCGACAATTTTCTTTAATGAAAAATACCGGCTGGGCGGCATGAACTCATTGCGCGGATTTGATGATCAATCTATTTTTACCCCCTATTATGCTATGGCCAATCTGGAATACCGGTTTCTGCTTTCGAAGAATTCTTACTTTAGTACGTTCTTCAATGCAGCGATGGTCGAAGATGCTCGGGCCGGCAAAGGTCCGTTTGATTTTCCGTTCGGATTTGGCGCTGGTGGAGCAATAGAAACAAAAGTAGGACTCTTTGGAATTACTTATGCTATGGGAAAACAATTAGACAATAAGCTTTCTTTCAAGTCGGGGAAAATTCATTTCGGATACGTCAATTATTTTTAGCCGCTTGAAAATATTTCTCCTTTCTCTTTTTATGGGTTGTGTGTTTTTTGCCAATGCTCAAACTACTTTGACCATCTCACCGCCAGAGGTCTCAGACTCCATGCAGGTGGACTCGAATCATTTAGATTCGATCCTAAATCAGCAATATGTTGATTTAGCAAACGAAAGGTCGTCTTGGCTTCAGTCAGAGAAAGACCATCTGGCCGATGTGCAACAGGTGATGCAGCCGAGAAAAAATATCGGGATAGTAATCATACTACTGATAGGACTCTCTGCTATTACCTATCTAAAGATTGCTTTTGGAAAGCAATTAGAGGAACTGTTTCAATCGCTAATAAACTTCAACATTGCGCAGCAGATTTTCAGAACGAAATCAGAAGAACTCACGATGTCTTCTATTATCCTCCATGCAAATTTTATTATCGTATCTGCCCTGTTCGCATATTTTATTTTAACCGGTGAAGCACAGCAAAGTAATTCCCAATACTATTCAGCCATTGCATTTTTGATTTTTTTATTCACATTATTTTATCTCGCCAAGATATTTTTGTTGAAGTTTATTGGAATCGTCTTTGAGCTAAAAAATGAAACCGACGAATATATTTTTCACTTCACCACTATTTCAAAAACATTAGGACTGACGCTGTTCCCTGCTCTTTTTGTTTTAGTGTTTGCACCAAAACATTTTATAAAAGTGGTGATGATATTATCAGCAATTATTTTTGCTGCCTTTTTCTTCCTGCTGCTTTTAAGAGGGTTATCCACAGCAGGAAAAATCTTGTATAGAAATATCTATCACTTTATTGTTTACGTTTGTGTTGTGGAAGTATCAATGATGTTTCTACTTTTCAAATTGTTAACCAAAACAATTAACTAACCATGGCAACAAAAAAGAAAGCCGCCAAAAAAGCCGCAAAAAAGCCTGCTAAAAAAGCAGTAAAAAAAGCGGTTAAGAAAGCGGTTAAGAAGACAGCAAAAAAAAAGTAATTAAAAAAGCTGCTTCGAAAAAACCAGCCGCCGGAAAAACTTCTTCCAAGAAGTTGACCAAGAGCGGTACAACGTCCAACAGTAGTAGCGCTCTCAAAAAGGCTGATGTGAGATCACCTGAAAGGAGCGCTACTTCTTTTTCCCCCAAGTCGGTTGCTACAAAATCGGCTATGGTAATTCCTCACCGACCGGAAAAAAACTACGCCAGTTTTATCTCCGACGACCCTAAGACCAAAATAAAACAGATTCTGGTAGCTCAACCAAAACCCGAAGGTCCGAGGTCGGCTTACTTTGATTTAGAAGCCAAGTACAAAGTTAAATTCACCTTCCTGCCTTTTGTAACTGTGGAGGGAGTGTCGGGAAAGGAATTCAGAAAACAAAGAATTACTTTAAACGAATACAGTGGAATTATTTTTACTAGCCGTAATTCGATTGACCATTTCTTTCGTATTTGTGAAGAGTTGCGGGTACGCATGAGTCAGGAAACAAAATTTTTCTGCACCTCCGAAGCCATTGCTCTTTATCTTCAGAAATACACGCAATACAGAAAGCGAAAAGTATTTTTCGGCGATGCCAACAATAATAAAGAGTTGCGCACCTTGTTGATGAAGCATCGGGACACCACTAGGTTCCTTTATATCTGCGCCGAAATGCGCAAGGATGAAATCACCAGCTTTATGACTGCCAATAAATTTAATTACGTAGAAGGCGTCATGTACCGGACGGTACCTAATCTCCTAAAGCCCTTGGATATTTCAAAATTCAACATGCTTATTTTGTTCAGTCCTACCGGTATTCATTCGCTCTATCATAGTTTTCCAAAATTTAAACAGGATAAACTAAAGATTGCCGCCTACGGAACTACTACTGCTGATGCTATCATAAGCAAAGAATTAAAATTTCATGTGATGGCTCCCCTCGGTAGGGACACTACTATAATTACAGCACTTGAAAATTATTTGAAAGAAGCGAATAAGTAATTTCTTTAGAACCATTTTCAATTACCAATTGTGTAGTCGCTAGGTCTATCGAAGCGACATACACGAATTTTGCAAAGCTGCATACATCTTGAGCCAAGCGGTACACATTTTGTACTTGACAAGGGAGCCTGCTCCCTTGTTGTATTGGCCTCGAGCGTTTCGTCATCGGAGCTTTTTTGTTTTACAGTTTATTAACCCCACCATCAAAATTATATTGGAAATACCGAAAAACTCCGCTTTCTTTGCGTAAATCAAAGAATCAGGTTGTTTAGAATAATTGAAGCAATCTAAAAATCCCGTTATGGTAGGAGACCTTTTAAAATCTGCACATAAGCCTTTTGAGATTCTGGCCATGCTCAAGGTCAAGTTTGGTGACTATGCTATCAAGAGCAATGAAGAGCCTTTGGATGTCTTGGCACTGAAGCAAGGTGATCGTGATTTTTGTTACTCAGCTTTGAATGAGGTTTCACGCTCTTTTGCCATCGTTATCCAGCAACTACCAAAAGAACTCCGCGATCCGGTTTGTATTTTCTATTTAGTGCTTCGCGGGTTAGATTCGGTGGAAGATGATATGACCTATCCGGCAGAGAAAAGATTAGCTCTGTTACGTGAATTCTATGTTAAGTGTGATGAATCCGGATGGAAAATAGAGGGGGTTGGTGATTCTAAAAACTATCGGATTCTGCTTTCAAATTTTGATAAAATCATCCGTGTGCTCAAATCCTTGGACAAAGGTTATCGCGATGTCATATTGGATATCTGCCGGAAGATGGGTGAAGGGATGGCGGACTATGCAGAGCGCAAAGTGGTTACGCTCGATGATTATGACGAATACTGCTATTATGTTGCGGGTTTGGTAGGAATTGGTTTGTCGAGTTTGTTTTCAGCCTCCGGCTTAGAATCAGACGAATTGAAAGAAAGAACAGAGTTGTCAAACTCTATGGGTCTATTGTTGCAGAAAACGAATATCTCTCGCGACTATTATGAAGACCTTAGCTTAGGACGTGCATTTTGGCCCAAAGAGATTTGGGGAAAATATACCAGTCGCTTGGAGGAACTGGCTAAAAACCCTACTTCAATTGAATCACTTGCCTGTATCAACGAATTAGTCACCGATGCCTTGCAATATGTTTCCAATTGTGTGGTTTATCTCCACATGTTGAGGGACCCTCAGATATTCCGTTTCTGTGCCATTCCACAAGTCATGGCCTTAGCAACGCTTGCCAAAATTTATAATAACCCAGACGTTTATACGGAAGTAGTAAAAATCAGAAAAGGATTGGCAGCTAAAATGATGGTCTATACAAATAGTATGGAAGTGGTACATCGCACCATCAACACCTTTGTTTTAGAAATTGAAAAGAAACTAGACAAACAGGATCCAAATCACGATAAGACTCAGTTTTTGTTGGAAGAGATAAAAAAATCTTTAGATGCGGTAAGATACTCGCCGCGCCACATTCCGCCTAGAAAGACGATTGAAGAAACCGTTTTGTTTTAAGATTAAATATGAATAGTAAAAACCAATATGATGTCTGCATTATCGGTGCGGGCGTTGCCGGTGGCGTGTTAGCCGCCTATCTGGGACAGCATAATATCCGCGTTGCAGTGGTAGAAAAAAGCCTGAAAGAGCAGGATCGTATTATAGGTGAATTATTGCAACCCGGAGGAGTTATCAAACTCCGAGAAATGGGTTTAGAACATCTCCTCGAAGGCTTCGATGCTCAACCGGTAGAAGGATATGCCCTGTTTCTGGATGGCAAAAATTTCAGAGTATCCTATCCTCCCAATGAAAATGGCCGTGGTTTTCGCAATGGGAAATTTGTTCAGAAGATTCGGGAGCACATCAAGTCACTTCCATCGGTTACGGTAATAGAGGGAACAGTGACCCATGTGATGGAAGAAGGAAATATTATCACCGGTATTTCTTACACCGATGCAGCAACTAAAGAAGAAAAAACAATCCATGCTGCCTTAACCGTAGTATGTGATGGCATGTTTTCCATATTCCGTGAGCGACTGTCTGCCAATGTGAAAAAGGTGAGTAGCTATTTTCTCGGTCTGATTTTGAAGGATGCCAACATGCCCTATAAGAACCACGGGCACGTGATTGTGGCAAAACCCTCCCCTTGTTTGGCATATCCGGTAACCTCTACCGAAACAAGAGTATTGATTGATTTCCCGGATAAAGAACCGCCAAAGAAAAGCCCTGAACTGGTGGCTTTTCTGCGTGACCAGATGGGGCCCCAGATGCCGAAGGAACTTCAACCCTCATTCTATGCAGCCGTGGAAGAAGGGAAATTTAAAGTAATGCCGAATCACTTAATACCTGCTACGCCCAAATTAACACAAGGTGCTGTGCTGATCGGTGATTCGTTGAATATGCGCCATCCACTAACCGGTGGCGGGATGACGGCGGCCTTCACAGACATTCTGTCTCTCGGCAATAAACTAATCGCCCTGAAAAAATTCGACAAGCCTTCGGAAGTTACAGAGACGGTACGTTCATTTTACGCCACTCGTCATCAACAAAACGCTACGATTAACATCCTGGCTGATGCACTTTACGGAGTGATGAGTAATGAAGATTTAAAAAAAGCCTGTTATGACTATTTGAGTCGAGGTGGTAGTTATTCGGGTGAGCCGATTTCCATTTTAGCAGCCGTTTCGCGCGATCAGAAACTATTGACTCGTCATTTCTTTGCAGTGGCCATGTTTGGAGCCGGCAATATTTTAAAACCTTTTCCCACTCCTAAAAAGGTGGTTCGCTCTTTTAATATGATCCGTTCGGCGGTTCGAATTATCAGACCTTTGGCAGAGAATGAACGGCCTAGTCGGATGATGAGAACCGCGTTGAATTTCTCTAAGTTCCTGTTTTAGAGCTAGGGAATAGTCTTCCTAAAATAACCTTCCTACAATGTTATTGTGTGCTGTAGCTCTGCACGGTATTTCTTTCATTGGATGGATACTCTGTAGTTCAAAATTCGATATGGCTCTACCTTCTGTCTTCCTTTTAATCATTTGATTAAATCAAATGGATAATTATATATTTGCCGCCGAAATGGCTATAGTTAAAAAGAAGCCGATAAAAAAGTTGGCTGATGCTTCGACAGAGGAGCGCATTAAGGAAGCTGCGCGAAAATTATTCACCCAAAAGGGCTATGAAGCCACCCGTACACGCGAGATCGCTGAAGAGGCAGGGATGAATTTGGCCTTGCTCAACTATTATTTCCGCAGCAAGGAAAAACTCTTTGATATCATCATGCAGGAAAACCTCCAGCACTTCATGAAGGGCGTTTACATCATTAGCCATGATGAGACCACCACCTGGCAGGAAAAAATAGAAAAGTTAGTGGCCTACTATATTGATATGCTGGTAGTCCAACCAGACATTCCCTTGTTTGTTATTAATGAAATCAGAAACAACCCGGAGAAGTTTGCCAACATGATTCATTCAAAAGCGCATCTCATGGATTCGCCTTTTATGAAACAATTATTGGCGGGAATAAAGAAGGGGGAAATTATCAAAGTGAACCCCATGCACCTAATGGCCAATATTATGGGACTGACGGTATTCCCATTTCTCTCTGCTCCGCTGTTAAAGCTCGTGGGCAAGATGAACCAAAAGCAATTCACCGAATTGATGCAGGAGCGGAAAAAATTAGTGCCCATCTGGCTGTATAAAATGATGAAAGCAAATTAGGCGCAGCATGAAAACGAAAAAAACAATCCAACCGATGAAGCAAATTATCGCCACCGTCGCAGCTATCTTTGGCCTATTGTTTCTATCCGCACAACCGACAGAGACTTTAACGCTAGACGGATGTTATATACTGGCTCAAGAAAATTACCCTCTATTTAAACAAAGAGATTTGATTGGTAAGAGCAAGGCCTATAATATTGACAACGCAAAAATGGGCTACCTGCCGCAAGTCAATATCTCCGCCCAAGCCACCTACCAAAGTGATGTCACAAAAATAGCATTGCCTCCTTCGGTCCCCATCACTATCGAGCCTCCCAACAAGGACCAATACAAACTGTATGGTGAGGTGAATCAATCGTTGACCGATGCCTTTTTGATAGAGCCGCAGCGAAAGTTGGCACTTAATCGAGCAGAGGTGGAGCAGCAGAAACTGGAAGTGGATTTATATCAGTTGAAAGAACGAGTCAATCAGTTGTACTTCGGTATTCTATTGATAGATGGACAAGAAGAGCAGGTGGAGATATTAAAAAGGGATTTACAGTCTGGAATAGATAAGATTAGTGCCGCCATTAAAAACGGAGTGGCTTATAAAAGCAACCTAAGTGAATTACGTGCTGAATTACTAAAAGCAGATCAGCGTACGATTGAATTGAAAGCTACACGCAAAGCCTACGTAGATATGCTTGGCCAGTTTATCAACCGCGAGCTGACTGAAAATACAAAACTGGAATCTCCCACACCTGTATTGCCCTCTTTGGGGCTCAACCGACCCGAACTTTCATTTTTTGATTTACAGAAAAAGACATTAGATACTCAGGATAAACTGGTGGTGGCTAAGACTTTGCCTCGGGCTGGAGTGTTTTTTCAAGGAGGATATGCTAATCCTGCCTTAAACTTTCTGAAGAATGAATTCGCAGGATATTACATCACCGGAATCCGTTTTGGCTGGTCGCTAGGAGGTTTCTATACGCTGCGAAAAGATAAAAAACTGTTGGATGTAAATCGCAGTCTGATAGATATACAGCGAGAGACCTTTTTGTTCAACACTAATTTTGCTTTGAAACAACAAAATGCGGAATTGGATAAGTTGAATGATCTGATCAAATCTGATGACGAGATTATTGGTCTGCGCGAGGAAGTAAAAAATGCGGCAAAGGCACAATTAGAAAACGGAGTTATCACGAGCAGCGACTTCCTCACCAAATTAAATGCAGAAGACCAAGCGAGACAAAACCGGTTGATTCATCATATTCAGTTGCTGATGGCCCAGTACAATTATAAAACCACCTCAGGAAATTAAATTCACTATGAAAAAAAACAAACCATGAGAAACATTTTATTCATCGCCGTAGCGCTATTCTCGTTGATTGCTTGCAACAGAAATAAAAGTGAGTTCGATGCTTCCGGGACTTTTGAGGGGGAGGAAACAATCATCTCATCCGAAGCATCAGGAACGATTAAGGCCTTTCACTTGGAAGAAGGTCAAAACCTGAAAGCAGGCGAAGTGATAGGCTACATTGACAGCACACAGCTTTATCTGAAGAAGCGACAGGTACAAGCACAAATAAGCGCGGGCCTCAGTCGGAAACCGAACGTTGGCAAGCAAATAGCAGCGCTTCAAGAACAGAAAAAAACGGCGGAACGCGAACAAAAGCGGATGAGTAATTTGCTAAAAGCAGATGCGGCCACACAAAAACAAATGGACGATGTGAACAGCCAGTTGGATGTTATTCAAAAGCAGATAGACGCTCTGGAATCGAGCTTAGATATCACTAGCGAATCTATCAATAAAGAATCTGTTCCGATGCAAGTACAGATAGACCAGCTCAATGATCAACTCAAAAAATGCCTTCTTGTCAATCCAACGGAAGGGACCGTATTGACAAAATATGCGGAGGTGAACGAAGTAGCCACACCAGGCAAAGCCCTTTACAAAATTGCTAACATGAGCAGCTTACTACTTCGCGCCTACGTAACCGCTGATCAGTTGTCGCATCTTAAATTAAATCAGACCGTGGCTGTTTATACGGATGATGGGAAGGACAAATACAAACAATACAAAGGGAAAATAAACTGGATAAGCGATAAGGCAGAATTTACGCCTAAGACCATTCAAACAAAAGAGGAACGAGTGAATCTGGTTTATGCTATCAAGGTTCTAGTGAAAAACGATGGCTTGTTGAAACTAGGCATGTACGCCGATGTAAAGTTTTAAGCCGTGGCCTCTGTCGTATTAGACCATATTACTAAGACCTACAACTCCGGAAAAATAACGGCGGTTGATGATTTTTCTCTTTCGGTGGGAAAAGGAGAACTGTTTGGTTTGATTGGTCCCGACGGAGCGGGAAAGACCAGTATCTTCCGAATACTCACCACACTTCTCTTGCCGGACAAAGGTACCGCTTCGGTAGAAGGTTTTGATGTAGTAAAGGATTTTAAAGCCATTCGTGGCTGCGTTGGTTACATGCCCGGTAGGTTTTCTCTTTATCAAGATTTGACAGTCGAAGAAAATCTAAATTTTTTTGCAACGGTATTTGGTACTACGATTCAAGAGAACTATGAACTTATCAAAGAAATTTATGTGCAGATTGAGCCTTTCAAGCATCGCCGTGCAGGAAAACTATCCGGTGGGATGAAACAGAAACTTGCTTTGAGCTGTGCGCTAATTCATAAACCTAAAGTGCTTTTTTTGGATGAGCCCACCACCGGTGTTGACGCGGTATCGAGAAAGGAATTTTGGGAAATGCTCGGGCGCCTAAAACAACAGGGTATTACGATTATGGTTTCAACCCCCTATATGGACGAGGCCTCTTTATGCGATAGAATTGCGCTGATGCAGGATGGCAAAATCCTCTCGTTAGATACTCCGAGCAATGTGACCAAGGCATATCCGACAACTCTTTATGCAATGAAAGACCATCATTTGTATCCCCTTCAAAACAGCATTCTTGCTTATGAGCAAACCAGGAGTTGCTATTCCTTTGGTGAGTATTTGCATGTCACACTCAAGAAAGATTCTGAAGTTGGCATGGCTCAACTCATGTCCTATCTGAAAGAGAAAGGGTACGGAGCTGTAGAAACGAAGAAGATTGAACCGGAGATTGAAGATTGTTTTATCCGATTGATAACTGAGCAGGCATGAAAGAACCGGTTATTAAAACTGAGAAACTGACTAAACGTTTTGGTGATTTTGTTGCCGTAAACGAAATCAGCTTTGAGACGTATCCCGGTGAGATATTTGGTTTCCTTGGAGCCAATGGTGCTGGCAAAACAACCGCTATGCGCATGCTTTGCGGCCTTTCGATACCCAGTTCGGGCAAGGCAACAGTGGCGGGCTTTGATGTATTTACCAAGCGCGATGAAATCAAAAGAAACATTGGATACATGAGCCAGAAGTTTTCGTTGTATGAAGACCTCACCATCATGGAAAACATCAAATTCTTTGCAGGTATTTACGGGCTTTCAGACAAAGACATAAAACGCAAACGGGAACAATTAGTAGAGGATCTCGGATTACAAAAGGAAGCTAATCAGTTGGTGGCTTCTCTTCCTTTGGGCTGGAAACAGAAACTAGCTTTCTCCGTTGCCATCATTCACGAGCCCAAAATCGTGTTTCTTGATGAACCGACTAGCGGAGTAGATCCGGTTACCCGTCGTCAATTCTGGAATCTAATTTATCAGGCTGCCGCCAAAGGGGTGACCATTTTCGTCACGACTCATTACATGGATGAATCGGAATATTGCAACCGTATTTCGATTATGGTGGATGGCAACATAGAGGCGCTGGATACGCCTGCCAACCTGAAAAAAAAGTTTGAAGCACAGTCTATGGATGATGTGTTTTTTCAATTAGCACGGGGTGCAAAAAGAACAGCCGACTGATGAAACAGTTTTTCACTTTTGTAAGAAAAGAATTCCTACATGTTTTTCGCGACCCGAAGACATTGCTCATGCTTTTTGGAATTCCGGTGGCTCAGATTCTGCTTTTTGGTTTCGCACTGACCAATGAAATTAAGAATTCAAAAATTGTAATTGTTGATTATGCAAAGGATGTGGCGTCACAACAATTAATTGAAAAAATTCGGGGTAGTGCCTATTTTGAATTGCAGGAAACGCTGATGAGCCATGAACAAATCGAAGAGTCCTTTCGAAGTGGCCATATAAAACTAGCCCTAGTAATCCCCGCTAATTTCAGTGATGATCTGGCTCATCTGAACCATGCACAGATTCAGGTTTTGGCAGATGCTAGCGACCCAAATACCGCGACTGCACTTACTAACTATATTTCTTCTATCGTAAACGACTATCAATCTGCAATGATTGCAACAAGGCAATTGCCACTACGCATCATTCCCGAAATAAGGATGCTATATAACCCACAATTGAAAGGAGCCACCAATTTTGTTCCAGGAGTGATGTCGCTGGTGATGATGTTGGTGTGCGTGATGATGACCGCTGTTTCTATAGTCCGCGAAAAGGAACTGGGCACCATGGAGATTCTTTTGGTTTCTCCCTTTCAGCCTATTCTGGTGGTGATTTCTAAAGCGATACCCTATCTGTTTTTGTCGCTGGTGAATCTGACAACTATTCTACTGTTAAGTGTGTTTCTTCTGGAGCTGCCGATCAACGGAAGCCTTTTCTTGCTCTATGCAGAAAGCACTTTATTTATTCTCACCTGTCTCTCCATCGGGCTACTCATTTCTAACTTAACAAACTCTCAGCAAGCGGCCATGATGTTTTCGTTAATGGGTATGCTACTGCCCACCCTCCTGTTCACCGGGTTTATGTTTCCAATTGAGAACATGCCGGTTCCATTACAGGTCTTTTCCAACATCGTTCCATCGCGTTGGTATTATATCATTGTGAAATCAGTGATGATCAAAGGACTTGGTCTGGAACAGATATGGAAGGAGACCCTTATTCTTTTCGGCATGTTGCTTTTTTTCATCGTACTGAGCATTAAGAGCTTTAAAGTCAGATTGACATGAGAACAATTAGATTTTTATTGGAGAAGGAGTTTCGCCAAATATTCCGCAACAAGTCTATTCTGCCGATGATTTTCGTTATGCCGATTATTCAACTTTTGATCCTTCCTTTAGCGGCTAACTATGAAATCAAAAACATATCTATAGCAGTGGTGGATCACGACCATTCGAGCTATTCACAGAAACTTATTTCCAAAATCACCGCATCAGGTTATTTCAAGTTGGCGGGTTATAATGCCAGTTACAATCAAGCGTTAAAACAGGTAGAACAGGATAAGGCCGATTTAATTTTAGAAATCCCATCGGGATTTGAGAAGAATCTGGTGAGAGAAGATCAGCAAAAAGTTTTCATTGCCTCCAATGCTATTAATGGGATAAAGGCAAATTTGGGCACCGCTTATTTGGGCAATATCATTCGCAACTTTAATAGTGAAATCCGAATGGATTGGATACAACCCACTCGTTTCAACCCGATGCCCGTAGTTGAAATCGCTTCGTCCAATTGGTATAATCCATTTATGAACTACTATTTTTTTATGGTTCCGGGCATCCTTGTAATTCTCGTTACCATGATAGCCGGCTATATGTCGGCACTGAATATTGTCAAGGAAAAAGAAATCGGTACGATTGAACAGATTAACGTAACCCCCATAAAGAAGTATCATTTTATTCTGGGAAAACTGATTCCATTTTGGGTGTTGGGAATGGTTGTTTTCACCATAGGGATGTTGGTGTCGTGGTTGATATACGGCATTATTCCTTTGGGCAATATAGCCTTGTTATACGGATTTCTGGCGGTGTATCTTTTGGCGGTTCTGGGCTTCGGATTATTGGTATCTACCTACTCTGAAACGCAGCAGCAGGCAATGTCCATCGCATTTTTCTTTGTCATGATTTTTAATCTGATGGGGGGCCTATATACTCCCGTGGATAGCATGCCTGAATGGGCACGATTTATTTCAAAGGCTATACCGGTCACCTACTTTGTTGATGTGATGAGAATGATCGTTTTGAAGGGGAGCGAATTCCACAATATCACCACTCATCTGGTGGCTATTCTGATAATTGCTGTTGTATTGAATACCTGGGCAATTATCAATTACAGGAAGACGTCTTCCTGATATTAACAAGGACTCTATTCATCTGTAAGAAGTGAAACACATTGCCGATGCACAGGCCTTTGCCATCACCCTCGAACAAAAAGGCGGTGTTCCTTCGCCCACTCTCTCGGCTATGTATGCCATGGGGAATATTTGATTATTGAGAGCCATTTACCAAGATTTGGTAAATTCATTATTTCTTTTGTATCTTTGCCTCGTCAGTTTCGTAAAACAGAATAGTTCTTTGATTTAGCGGATGACTGCCAGCATCCATAAAATGCTTAAACTATTGCAGTGGTTATGGCTGAGTTACAAACAAAAAACTCAAACACATGTAGCCTAAAAAGCAAACAATGACAGTAAAAATAGAAAACGAGTATCTCGAAAATCTTTACCAGGGAATAAAGGTAAAAGGCAAACCGAGGTTTAACAAGCATGTGATAACCGGGTTTATAAAGACAGTAGATAGATTAAAATTCGGCGATAACCTGGCTGATATTAAAGCCCAAAGGAGTTTAAATTTTGAAGCCCTGAAAGGTGATTTAAAAGGAAAATTTTCTGTACGGGTGGATATAAAATATAGAATTATCCTCCGGATGGAAAAGACAGGTTAATACTGGAAGATGTGATAGTTATTGAGGACTTAACTAATCACTATAAGTAAATAAGAAAATAAAACCGGATGCTTTTGGCAGAAAGGATTCGGCTTTATCAAAATAAACAAGACTAGACAAGACAGATATGGCAGAGTACAAAGTTATAGGAACCCGAGGGAATGAAATTCATTCTAAAGTTATTCTACACCCCGGTGAAATTCTCAACGATGAGTTGGAAGCAAGAAATCTGAAAAAGATGGATGTTGCCAAATCGCTCGGAATTACTCCGGGCAATTTAAGTGAGTTGGTTCGTGGTAAGCGGCATGTCAGCGCTATGACAGCCATTAAACTAGAAAAGATACTTGGTATCAGCGCTGAATATTGGTTGCGCGTTCAAATGTATTACGACCTCGCTGTGGAAAGAAAGAAGATGAGATTGGCGGCTTAGAAAGTTTCATCGCTCATCGCAAATAATTACCGCATCATCTATCGGATTTTGGACAGTGAATTGATGGTAGATGTGATTGCTATTGGCCACCGAAAGGATATTTATAAATGATGATGGCCGTTTACCATTCCGGTTGGTGGAAAAAACACCAACCGGCGCGAAAGAGTGGTCGTTGAACTTCTGCCCCCACGGTTTTTTACTACGACCTTTATAAGCCGACGCGAACGAGGAGGATGTTTATGGCTGCTTAGATAAGAGTTTGTTCACTCTGCCTTTTATATTTTCGTAAATAGATGTCAATTTGAGTTTAGCTACATCAGTCAAAAGTGCTGTATGAGCAACAGCATCTCTCATCGGTTTGTACTCGTTTGCATCTCTTGCTAAACATGCTTCTTTCACTGGGTCTTTCTTGTCAACCAAGTAGGCAAGGTCATTCATTGATAAATAGCTTGAGTCATTTTGTTTTCGTCTAATCTCAATACTGATATTCCCTTTGTTCTTGCTGTCGGTCTCAACTCTTTTCCATTTATCAATTTCAAGTTTTGCTTCCTTTGACAAAGGTTTTTTATTTTCTTGAATGAATTTGCGAATTAAGTTTTCGGAAATAAAACACTCGGCATAAGATTGAAAATTAAAAGAAGCATCATCAGCTAATTCATCTACCCAACTATTAACTAAAGCATTTGATTTTTTTCCTGTAGCGGTTGGTGGTGTTGAATATTCATCTGATACTGCATTATACAAATCTCTTGATGTCCTTTCCTTTTTCGATATTCTCTCACTCTCCGCATCACCTGTTTCTTTGAACTCTACTCTCCACTTATCCCAATCATCAATGACAACTTTTAGAATTTCATCTTTTATTGTTGTTAGTAGCGCTTGATATTTTGGGTCGTCCGAAACAACTCCTTCACGGTCACTTGTGAATCTGTCTTTTTCTTTATCGTCTAATTCGTTGAGATGAATCTGCCCATACAAATAACTCTCAACAAGTCGAGCCGAAGGAATATGTTTTAGAATTCCTCGTTCCCGTAATCTTCCATTTACATACAGGTCAACACCAACTCTCTCGTCTGTATTCATGATGTTTAAATCACGAGGTTTAATAACAGATGCAATAAATCCTTTCACTTTGCCCCCGACACTTAATTTCTTTTTTCGTTTTGCACCTTTCAAACCCTCATGTATAAACGGGTCATTGATGTTATTGATCTGCCAAACAAATTCTGTTTTGTCTGCTAATTCTTGTAGATGTTTGTGAGTAATTTTTATTCCATCAATGTAAATATTGAACGCTTTGTCTAATAGAGAAAACCTAAAATAGAGCGCAACAACTTTTTTAAGAATGTCCAAACTATTTCTTATTCCGCCATTGATTTCCTCGAAACAAATAATCGTTCCCTTCTGATGTCCTTTGGAATATTTTCTAAATAAATTTCTATCTGGAATCCCTAATTGGTATTGTTTGGGAGTGAAATCGCTTGTAATTGCAGCGTCCAACGCGGTATTATCAATAACTCCACCAACATAGCTTTTGCCTTTTATTTTCGATAGAATTGTAATTCGCTTTGCACAAGAAAGCAAAGCAAGTTTTCCTATTCCCTTTCTTCCAATGAAAGGTCTGCCACTTGCTGATTTTT
The DNA here is from genome assembly GCA_016722375.1 of Bacteroidota bacterium. NCBI lineage: Bacteria > Pseudomonadati > Bacteroidota > Bacteroidota bacterium. The sequence continues at coordinate 22,339 of JADKJG010000012.1, forward strand.
GTCTTCCACCTATTCGCTTTGAGTAGCCGATTCTTAAAAATTTATTTTGAAAATCATCTGCTATCATACCATCTCCATCGTCTTTAATTATAAATCTGTTTCTCGATTTGTCAATGTAGATCCAAACATTTTTAGCATCGGCATCCCAAGAATTTGAAATTGCTTCGCCAATTACTGTTACGAAACTCCGATACAAATTTCTTCCTAAGTGATTAAGAATACTTAGGGAAATCTCAAAAGAAAATGGTTTGTTAGTAGCCATGATGTTGGTTGATATGTTGTTTAATGGTTTTTGCAATTATATATCCCAATCTCGGTGGAACTGCATTGCCGATATGTTTTTCAATTATTGAAGAATTGAAATCTTCCTTTGAGCTAACGAAATCATACTTCTTCGGAAACGACTGAAGAATTGCTGCCTCACGTAAAGAAATTGCTCTGTCTTGTTCGGGGTGTCCAAATCTTCCGTTCCCGTATCCTGTGCATTGCGTTGTCAGTGTCGGTGAAACTTCATTCCAATTCATTCTTCCGTAAACACTGCCATAAGATTTACCCGATTTTTTTTTGTGGCAATCCAAAACCAATTCATCATCCCACTCTTTCCAACCGCCACCTTCACTTGTTGCCCTTATTCTTCGCAGGTTCAAATCTGAAAGTTCCCTTGCTCGATGCAGATGATCTTTGTGATACGATTCGCCAGATTCAATTTCCGGTAAGTGTCCAATTGCTTTCTTAACTGTCTTTACTTTTTTGCCTCCATGAGTTTTCCTAATTAGTTTTATTTCTCCAAATTTTGAAGCAAGCAATATCAAACGCTTTCTTCTTTGTGGCACTCCATAATCTTTTGCGTCAACAATTTGATAAGAGATGAAGTAATTGTTCGCTGTAAGAACACCAATAAAATCCTCAAAAACTTTTCCCTCGTTATACTTCATCAGGTTTGGAACATTTTCCATTGAAACAATGTCGGGTTGTATTGCCTCAATTATTTTTCCGAATGAGTAAAGTAGTTTCCACTTGTCATTTGTTTTATTGCCTTGCTGGTATGTTGAAAAAGCTTGACATGGGGCACACCCTGCAAGAATTTTTATTGAGTTGTCAGGATAGAGTTTTGCAATTTCTGTCGGTGAAGTTTTCGTCAAGTCAGAATGAATGAAAGAAGTTGAGTTGTTTTTCTCGTATGCGTATTTGCATGAAGCATCAAAATCAATTCCTGCTCGAACATCGAATTTTGCTTTTACAAAGCCTTGTGTTAAGCCGCCAACACCGCAGAATAAATCTACGACCGCAAAAGTTTGTGGTGTATTTTTTATATTACTCTTCATTTCTTGCATTCAGTTTGATGTTAGCAGTACTACCATATAATGACCTCCAATATTTATTACGCGAAATAAATCTATCAAAAATTCGCTTTCCACCCCACAACCGCTCAAAACCCATTAATAAAACACATAATTTGGCTGCTCTCTTCATAATCCGCTCTCTAGTAAACGATTATCAACAATAATCCCCCGAATATCAATGATAATCCCCCGATTCTTAATCAATTTCCCCGCTTAATCAATCAAGTCTTCCGCTATCTTAATCATAGTAGCCGCATTATTGATTAAGTCTTTCGCTATCTTAATCATATCTGTGGCTATCTTGATTATATCATTTGCTTTATCAATCACAACTGCAGTTATCTTAATCATAAGAGCGGCTAAATCGGTCACAACAGCGGCATTCTTAATCATACCTTCCGCTATTGTGATCAAAGAAGTCGCTATATTGGTCAAACGGGCAGCTTTTCTAATCAAAACCTCCGCTGTTTTAATCAAAACAGTTTCTATACCAATCAGGGTAGCCCGACTTGTAAGCGCCGATTTAATCCCGGTTTATAGTTCAGGGTTTGTGCGCTGAACTCATTCAGCGCCATTGGTTGGAGCGGCCCGGCGATGGGTATCACCCGGTAGGTCGCAGACATGTTGGTTTTTTGTTGGACTGAAACCCTACTTTGAGAAAGGCGGGATTTCTTTATTTATAACACAAGATGCCTGCTCGATCGATCGGCAGGCGTACTTACGGTATGACAAAATAAGGTAACAGAAAATTAGAAATGAAAAGTAGCCCCGAGCAGAATCGAACTGCTATCAACGGTTCCGGAAACCATCGTTTTATCCATTAAACTACGGAGCCAAATTCTATATAAACAATAAGGCAAAGATTTTCATTTCGTATTCGTGGCCCCACCCGGGCTTGTGCCGGGGCGTTTTTTTGAATGAGATATCTAAGAACGTCCTTGCTGACCTAAACAACGGCCACCAATGGCCAATGCTTTTCAGAAAACAAAAATAGATATTCTTTCAATAAAAGATTACGATTGGAGAGTTAATTGAACTTTTACTTTATTCTTTCCGTACAATAATTACCACAAAAGCGTGCTGCTACGTTTAAATATCGCTTCTGCATAGCGATGCCGAAATGCCCATTCCATCCATCAGGTATAATCTCTAAGGTCATTTATCCTAACAGCAACGCCGCAAGGGAAAGAATTTACCTCTTAAATATGCCCTACATCGAGCGCTTTTGGTAACAAACGCACATTTTTTACTTCAGAAATAGCGTTCTCTTTAGTTGTTTACTATAAACACCTTTTTTGTGGTTACGGATTCTTCGTTTTTGACTCTCACAATAATATAGGCTGCCTGTAAGTCAGTGATTTGCTTTTTATAGACGGATGCGTTCACAAATTTCTCACAACTAATCACCTCTCCCAATAAGTTGTATAACGCTATCTCGGCTTGTACTCCCTTTTGATTAGTGAAGTCCACATATACCATATTCTCCGAACTCCAGATATGGATTGGTTTTATCGTTAGCATGGTAGAGATTCCTGTAGCACCTCTTGATGTTATGTTTACTGTTTGAGTAGTATTGGATTTGCAACCGGTTGAATTTATTACTGTCAAATTGATGCTGTAGGAACCCTCTGCCCGATAAAAATGTGTTGCATTTTTGGTTGTGGCTGTGTTGCCGTCTCCGAAATCCCAGTGATAGGTGGCGACATTTGTAGTCGTAGCACTAAAATTGATTTCTTCATTCACTTCGGCCAAGGTCACACTCGCAGCGAAAGATGCAACGATTGGTTGTATTCCTTTCACCTCTATTTTCTTCATCACCGTGTAGCCGCTGTTGTCCGTCAAGGTCAACTGATATACTCCACTGTTCGCGCTGATCGTCATCGGATTGCCCGAGTTGAGTTGGCCGCTGGAGATGGTGGTGCTGTTGACATCCGTAATTGTATAGTTCCAGTTGGCATTGCCCGGCTGCGTAATTTCTATCTGTCCGCTGCCGCTACAGCTTGCATCCGTCGTCAGGATATTAGCCGGTGGAGTAAAGTGCAATACAAAGCGATCTTGATTATCTGTTTTGCTTGCAGTGAACGTATAGCTGCCGTTGCGCAGGTTATGCCAGGTATCCGTCTTCTTATCTTCTAAAAGGATATATGTCGTCGGGTCGAAGCTCTGAATGCCCTGTGGCGTGATTGTCATCGTGCCGTTCATGTCTGTTCTCAGTCCCATCGGCACCGTTGTTACTTCTGTCAGGCTCGGCAAGGTGTTGATGCCATACCACATGTTCGTGTTCATGTGGGTATAGAGCGTCGGTACCCCTGAAGCGCTGCCCGGCTTGTTGGCATCCAGTTTGTTGTCAAAATTTATTGTCGCTTCGGAACTGAATGCTATTCTCGTTTCGTCTTTACCTCCGTTGGCATAGTTCAACTCCAGTTTCAATGCGTTTGCTGCATCTACCCGGTGGAACTGTACATTCGTCGAGCGAACGCGCTCGCTCTGATAAAAGTGATAAGTATGGTTACCCAAGGAGCCCGGAATAACTCGTACCATGAAGGCCTGGAACGGCGCAATGACTACGGTACCCGAGTTCCCATCAATAACTACTGGTAGCCAGACTCCCGAAAAAGGTCCTGTTGTATGCCACACCTGTACTTGGTCGCCGAATCCGTCTGCAGTACGGTCTATCGTCAAATCTAATGCTGATGGATATGGGTTACCCACTAAGTTCCAACCTGAATGGATAGGCTGAGCTTGTAAAGTATTTACCGTAGGATAGCCGGAGTTGTTCAGCCCTCCAATATTGATATTGCCTGTATTGGCTGCCCCCACTAAGGTTCGGGTGGTATCGCCTTTCTGGTACGTGGAGTAGCCCCGACCATTGTCCATATTGCCACCGCTCTTGATCATCCAGTTACCCAGCATACATCCGCCAGAGGACATGTGTCCGTCGTTGTACACAAACGTTGTGCCATAAGCAGATCCCCAGTTACTCTTAGTTTCATCACAGGTAGGATATGGTGTTACATAGCTGCCGTCCGGGCCGCTGGCACCCAACTGACTCAAGAGAGGACTGTTCACCGGTGAACTCATGAAATGCTGGTTAGAACCAAGTGTCGGGATGTAGCGTTCTGCACGAATTGCCCCTGTTAGGGTTCCGGCAAAACCGGTTGTGAAGTCATCTATATATGAATTGTGATTGCTGGAGTTAGACTTGAGTATTAAGGCCGCTGCACTTACATCTAAATCTCCAAGCTGTAGGTGCAAACCATTGTTTATCGAAACATCGGCTCCAGAATTTAAGTGTACGCCGTCTGCGTTGTTTATCTGCAAAATATTAAACTGAGTATTATCAGAAATAGATTGACTTCCACTACTGCTATTCATGACTACGGTGCCAGAACCCACCACTGCTGCATTGCTACCAGCTCCGCCTTTCCAATTGCCGCAAACATTGAGGTTTTGCCCCAAAAGGCTTAACACGGCTCCAGAAGCAATATCCATATTGCCGATAGTGACATTACTACCAGTAATGGTCGGTGAGTAAGGTGTTCCTACCGGTATAACAACGTTCGAAGCACAATTATTTGGAATGGCTGCCGGATCCCAATTGGTTTGAGTAAACCAACTTGTATCTGTTGTTCCTAACCAAGTACTAGTACAAATGGCCACCGTAGAAACACCGATCATATCAGAGATACAACCATTTATTGCATTGGTAGCTACTACAGAATAAATGCCCGGAACATTTTGAGGGCCGAAACTTATAGTATTTCCAGTGCCAGATACGATGCTGCCCACCGGAATATTTGTATTTCGATATAGTTGATAGTTTACTCCCACTTCTGAACCTGTTAAGCCCATCGTAGCGGGGACACAGGCTCCTCCCGATACATTAAAAGCTACCGGACTATTATTTATTGTCAGCGTAACCGGTGTTCTGATCGCACTTACACAGGTCGTAGTCGAATTTCTTGATTCTGCAAAATAAGTATTGGCAACAGAAGTGGCGTATGTGCTGCTGTTAGATTGCAAGAGCCCCCCACCGGCACTCATGTCGTACCAGTCAATTTCATTTCCTGCGCTCGTAGCACTAATCGTACCCGGTGCATCATTGGAGCATATAACAACATTGCCACCACTAAGTGGTGCAGAAGGAAGCGGATTGACAGTAACTGTTATGCCTGAAGGAGGACCCGGTAGTGGAGAGATACACTCCGGCCACTCGGCACGAATGTAGTAGGTGGTTGTTATTAAGGGACTTACATCCAATCCCGCATCTGAAGTGGCCAATTGTCCTCCTACCGGTATGGTATAAAGGTCGTTAGAATACCACTGCCAATATGCGAGATTACCCAGTGTTCCACCGGTTTGTGTTAGATGAGTTTGTTGTGTGCCGGTGTTGCAAAGTGGATTGACCGATACGTTCAACGAGGAAGGAGCCGTGGACATACCGGGGAAGTTCCAGCCGATATTATTTCCTAAATCCTGGCTGTTGGTACCGGCATTAAAGGTAGCTCCGCCGGTTGCCTGGTTATCGGATATACGTATATAATCCGCACAAACGGTGCCGCTTGATTTTGAAAAAGTAGCACGGCTTCCAGCCACACTGGATTGGATGCGGATAGGAAAACCGCCTGATCCACTGATGTTGAGATCGCCGTTAATCGTTTGTGTAGTTCCATTCGTAAGCGTATACTCATGACCGGGTGAAAAAGTCAGATTATTGAAAGTGCAACTAGCGGATATCACACCATCGGTAGCAAAACTCACGTTGTGAAAGTTCATAGCTGACTGTATTAAACCCGACTTACAGGGCCCTGGAAAGTTCAGGTCATAATAGGTTAAACCACCACCGCCGCCAAATCCAATACCCGGCGAAAAGCTTAGATTATTACCCGTCAGATTAATGGTGGAGGTACCCGCATTCAACGTCAATCCCGGTGCATATACCTATAGGCCAGGAAGTAAAGGATATGTAGGACACATTAAACACTGATGAGCCCATAATCAGTCCGCGCGGCGTGGCAACCGTTGATGTAAAACTGCTACAATTTACTGTCTGTCCATTAGAATTTAATGTGCCACCATTCAGCGTGATGGTGCCGTTCGGCGTGCTAAACACATCCTGCAAAATCCAGCCGCCACCAATCCCATTGAAATTGATTGCGTTAGCAAATGATTTGCCCCCTGTTGTAATTGTTTTACCCGTACTCGCTGCCTCAAAGTTTACCACACCCGCATAAGTCATATTCATTGCGGCTGTTAAGGTCAGCGAGCCGTAAATACGTATTGGATTGGAAGAGACCCCCGCTAAGGTTGGCGTATTGGTTACGCCCGTCCAAGTCATATCGTTGCACGCAGCAGTTACGTTTATTGTAACTATCTGGCTTGTAGCGTTAAAGGAGTTAAGGTCAAAAAATACATTGTCGGCTGCCCCTGGGGAGCATCCAAAGATAGCGCCCCCGCTAGTTAGCGACCAGTGATTGCCATCATTCCAGTTACCGGTTCCACCTATCCAGTATAAATTTTGTCCTCCACCCCCACCAAATGTCCAACCGGTGTTGTTACCCTGATCATTCGAGTTGCTTGCAGTAAATGCTGCACCGGTAGCTTTGATGTCTTTTATGCTTACATAAGATACACTGACAGGATTTGGAGAGTTTATAGTTGCTTGGCTACCTCCCGTGGAAGATTTGATCGTGATTGGTCCTGTGCAAGTGCCGGTTGCACTTAATGAACCGTTTATTGTTTGCGTAGTTCCGTTAGTCAGTGTATAATTGTGGTTGGGTGAAAAGGTCAGATTATTGAAAGTGCAACTAGCGGATATCACACCATCGGTAGCAAAACTCACGTTGTGAAAGTTCATAGCTGACTGTATTAAACCCGACTTACAGGGCCCTGGAAAGTTCAGGTCATAATAGGTTAAACCACCACCGCCGCCAAATCCGATACCCGGTGAAAAACTTGGATTATTACCCGTCAGATTAATGGTGGAAGTACCCGCATTCAACGTCAATCCCGGTGCATATACCTGCCAAGAGGTAAAGGATATGTAGGATACATTAAACACCGATGAACCCATAACCAGTCCACGCGGCGTGGCAACCGTTGATGCAAAACTGCTGCAATTTACCGTCTGTCCATTAGAATTTAGCGCGCCACCATTCAGCGTGATGGTGCCGTTTGGCGTGGCAAAGATATCCTGCAAAGTCCAGCCGCCACCAACGCCATTGAAGTTGATTGCGTTAGCAAATGATTTACCCCCTGTTGTAATTGTTTTACCCGTACTCGCTGCCTCAAAGTTTACCACACCCGCATAAGTCATATTCATTGCGGCTGTTAAGGTCAGCGAGCCGTAAATACTTATTGGATTGGAAGAAGCCCCCGCTAAGGTTGGCGTGTGGGTTACGCCAGTCCATGTCATATCGTTGCAGTTAGCAGTTACATTTATTGTAACTATTTGGCTTGCCGTGGTAAAGGAGTTAAGGTCAAAAAATACATTATCCGGTATGCCGGGGGAGCATCCGAGGGGAGCGCCACCGCTGGTCAGCGACCAGTGATTGCCATCATTCCAGTTGCCGGTTCCGCCTATCCAGTATAAGTTTTGCCCTCCGCCTCCTCCAACAAATGTCCAGCCGGTGTTATTACCCTGATTGAAACAATTGTTTGCGCTCCCGTAGCCTTCATATCACGAATGTTTAAATAAGCCACGCTAACAGGATTTGGAGAATTTATGGTTGCTTGAATGCTTGGGGTGGAAGATTTAAGCGTAATTGGTGTCGTGCAGGTAGCGGTTGCGCTTAATGAACCGTTTATTGTTTGCGTAGTTCCGTTAGTCAGCGTATACGCGTGGTTGGGTGAAAAAGTCAGATTGTTGAAAGTACAACTGGAGTAAATCTCTCCATCAGTAGCAAAATTAACATTATGAAAGTTCATAGCCGACCGAATCGAAGCCGACTTACAGGGCCCTGGAACGTTCAGGTCATAATAGGTTAAACCAGCGCCACCGCCAAATCCGATACCCGGTGAAAAACTTGGATTATTGCCCGTCAGATTAATGGTGGAAGTACCTGCATTCAATGTCAATCCCGGTGCATATACCTGCCAGGAAGTAAAGGATATGTAAGATACATTAAACACCGATGAGCCCATAATCAGTCCACGCGGCGTGGCAACCGTTGATGTAAAACTGCTGCAATTTACCGTCTGCCCATTGGAGTTTAGCGTGCCACTATTCAGCGTGATGGTGCCGTTCGGCGTTGTAAACACATCCTGCAAAATCCAGCCGCCACCCACGCCATCAAAGACAACATTGCCCGCAAGCGACTTTCCATTAGTGGTAATGGTATTCCCCGCAGTGGTAGCTGAGAATTTTATAGTTCCGTTAAAGCTATTTACCATCGTTGAATTTAATATGAGCGAGCCGTAGATGTTTAGAACATAGGCAGAACTTCCGGATGTAAAAACTGCACCGCTGATTGCATTGGTCCAATCCATATTATGACAACTATACAAGGTGCTATTTATTGTAATAGTCTTACTTACGCCAGTAAATGAATTTGCATCGAAAAAAACATCATCGGCAGATGTCGGTATCTGCGTATAGAACGACGTGCCTCCTGATGTAGTGGCCCAATGGTTAGCAAAATCAGACCAAGTGCCTGAACCGCCTACCCAATAGTAGTTGCTACCGACAGCAAACTGAAAACAAACCAACATTAGCGTTAATAATGTCCATTGAATTTTTGTTGCGATTTGTTCGCAACAAAAGTGTTTAGTATAGACGTGTTTCATATTCTTGATTGTTTTTGAAAACTGTTTTTGTAAATACTTTTAAAGCCTACATTTTTATTAACTTGGTAATGAGGGATTGTTCTTCTGTTTGTATCCGCAACCAATAAATTCCCCTCGCTACATTTAGCTCTACCGGAAATCTGTTGGCGCTTATTTTCATCTCATAAACCTTTCTACCCTGTCCATCAAAAACTTCGGCAATACTTCCAACCAATTCATGTTGCGCTTCAATAATCCAAGCACCATCAGGAGAAGGATTGGGGTATATTCGAACCGCTCCTTCACCGGCTAAATCATTAATGCCGACCGCAATAAATGTTGCTACCGAGCGCGCATGGCAACCATTGGCATCGGTTATCTCCACCTGATAGTTTCCGGCTTGCTTGGCTATCAATATAGGCGATGTCTCACCAGAAATCAAGCTGTTATTAAAATACCACTGAAAAGCGATGCCATTATAAACTGTCAACGTATCGCCTTTAACGCTGATAGACACCGATGGTACGGGATAAACCGAAAGGCCTATATGGTTGGAGGTAGCGGTACACCCATTATTGTCGGTGACCGTCAGATAATAATTGCCGGCTTGTTTAGAATAGAGGCACTTAGTCGTTTCACCCGTATTCCAAATATATTGTTGATACCCTGCTGCAGCACAAATATATGCACTGTCCTGGGCACAAATCGTAGGCTTATCTACACTAATTGAAATATCAGGAAGCGATAATGAACTTGCAACCGTTGCAGTATCGGCTATGGTACAACCTCCCGAACTGACTACAGTTACTTCATATTGCCCTTCGGATAAGTTCAATACAATAGCCGTAGTATCCCCTGTATTCCATAAATAGCGAAACGGCCCCGTACCGGTATTGATTGCTGCTTGCACGGTTCCGTTGTTCTGTCCGCAGGTGGTATTGTTGGTGATTAGAGATAAATCAATCCCTCCCGAACCAACATGGATGGTTGCATTATCCGTACCGGAGCAGCCTTGGGAATCGGTCACCGTTATTGTGTATAGTCCCGCCGCTAGTTGTTTTGCAATTTGTGTGGTATCATTATTGCTCCACAGAAAGCTAAAGGGCGATTGGCCGGTTACCATCTGCACTTTTGCTTCACCAGTATTTCCGCATTGTGCATCGGTGATCATTACATTAAAAGTTACACTATCCGTAAACGCTATAACGAAAGAGGCAGTATCAACTACGTTGCCCAAACAAACAGAACTCATATTCAAAACCACTGAAACCACATCACCATTATGCAGTGTGTTGCTTGGAAATACTGAACTGTCCGTTCCGGTAACCGACCCGTTTATATACCAGCTAAACAACCCTATTGAATCGGCATTTGTCGCGGAGGCATTTAGAGTAATTAGCTTACCCGAGCATATAGCACCTGGTGTTGTATTTGATATTGACACAGAGGGAGTGCCGCCAATATTCGTAAAGTTCCATCCGGTATTGCCGCCTAAATCCTCGCTATTAGTCCCCGCATAAAACAGCGCCCCCCCAGTAGCGTTATTGTCAGAGAGTCGGACATAGTCCACGCAAACCGTACCGGTTGATTTGTAGAAAGTTGACTGGCTGCCTGAAGTGCTGGATTGAATTCTAACAGGAAAACTGCCGGTGCCACTTATGATCATGTCTCCAAGAACAGTTTGTGTTTTCCCGCTGGATAATGTATAAGTTCGTCCAGGGGTAAACCGGATCTCATTCATCGTATTATTTCCGCTTATTTCTCCACTACTCAGAAAACTCACATTATGGTAGAAGTTGTTGCCTTGGAGTTTGCCTGATGCGGGGGTCCGAGAAGTTTACATCGAAATACGTAATGCCGCTGCCAGTAAAGCCAAGCCGGGCGAAAAGCCCGTGTTGTTACCGGTCAGATTGATAGTAGAAGTACCACAGTTAAGAGTCATTCCCGGTGATGTCACATCCCATGCCGTAAACGATATGTATGAGATATTGAAAACGGATGCTCCCATATTTAATCCCCTTGTAGTGGCCGATGTAGAGGTAAAGTGGCTTGCCGATACCGTCTGGCTATTAGTGGTTAAGGTCCCGTTGTTCAGATTGATATCACTAGTAGTGGTCAATGCATCCTGAAGCGTCCATCCTCCTCCTACACCAACAAAGTTGACTACATTGCTGAAACTCTTCCCCAGCAGTGATGGTCTTGCCTATCGAAATTGCTTCAAAATTTACCGGACCCGCAAAGGTTAAATTCATCCCACTTACAAACGTCAGAGAACCGTAGATTTTTAAAGTGTTCGATGACGGGCCTGCAAACGTTGGCGTGTTCGCTACTCCTGTCCAGGTCATATTATGGCAATTGGCCGTAGGAACGTCTATTGTTACTGTCTGTCCACCTACTGAAAAGGAGTTTACATCACAAAAGACATTGTCGGCAGTCGTCGGCACGCAGCCGTAAGGAGTACCACCACTGGTCAGCGACCAATGGTTGCCATCGCTCCAGTTGCCTGCATTGCCTATCCAGTAAAGATTTTGACTGGCACTAGTATTGATTGTCCACCCGCTATTATTTCCCAAATCCTGCGAATTGTTTGCTGTGAAGGAGTTGCTGGTACCATTAATATCCTTTAGCGATACATAGTTGACAACAATCGGATTATTCACTGAATTGAGTGTGGTTTTGGCTGCCCGCCGTATTTGTCTTGATGGCAATCACTGCACTACAGGTCCCATTAGCTATTAGTGCCCCATTGATAGTTTGGGTCTTAGCGTTTGTAATTGTATATGTATAGCCTGACGAGAAGTTTAGATTGTTGTAAGTATTATTCCCACTGATTTCTCCGTGAGTGGCAAAACTCACATTATGGTAGAAGTTGTTTCCTTGGAGTTTGCCTGATGCGGTGCCGGTGCCCGAGAAGTTTACATCGAAATACGTAATGCCGCTGCCAGTAAAGCCAAGCCCGGGTGAAAAGCCCGTGTTGTTACCGGTCAGGTTGATAGTAGAAGTACCACAGTTAAGAGTCATTCCCGGTGATGTAACATCCCATGCGGTAAACGATATGTATGAGATATTGAAAACGGATGCTCCCATATTTAATCCCTTGTAGTGGCCGATGTAGAGGTAAAGTGGCTTGCCGATACCGTCTGGCTATTAGTGGTTAAGGTCCCGTTGTTCAGATTGATATCACTAGTAGTGGTCAATGCATCCTGAAGCGTCCATCCTCCTCCTACACCAACAAAGTTGACTACATTGCTGAAACTCTTCCCCGCAGAAGTGATGGTCTTGCCTATCGAAATTGCTTCAAAATTTACCGGACCCGCAAAGGTTAAATTCATCCCACTTACAAACGTCAGAGAACCGTAGATTTTTAAAGTGTTCGATGACGGGCCTGCAAACGTTGGCGTGTTCGCTACTCCTGTCCAGGTCATATTATGGCAATTGGCCGTAGGAACGTCTATTGTCACTGTCTGCCCACTTACGGAAAAGGAGTTTACATCAAAAAAGACATTGTCGGCAGTCGTCGGCACGCAGCCGTAAGGAGCACCACCACTGGTCAGCGACCAATGGTTGCCATCGCTCCAGTTGCCTGCATTGCCTATCCAGTAAAGATTCTGACTGGCACTAGTATTGATTGTCCACCCGCTATTATTTCCCAAATCCTGCGAATTGTTTGCTGTGAAGGAGTTGCCGGTACCATTAATATCCTTTAGCGATACATAGTTGACAACAATCGGATTATTCACTGAATTGAGTGTGGTTTGGCTGCCCGCCGTATTTGTCTTGATGGCAATCACTGCACTACAGGTCCCATTAGCTATTAGTGCCCCATTGATAGTTTGGGTCTTAGCGTTTGTAATTGTATATGTATAGCCTGACGAGAAGTTTAGATTGTTGTAAGTATTATTCCCACTGATTTCTCCGTGAGTGGCAAAGCTCACATTATGGTAGAAGTTGTTTCCTTGGAGTTTGCCTGATGCGGTGCCGGTGCCCGAGAAGTTTACATCGAAATACGTAATGCCGCTGCCAGTAAAGCCAAGCCCGGGTGAAAAGCCCGTGTTGTTACCGGTCAGGTTGATAGTAGAAGTACCACAGTTAAGAGTCATTCCCGGTGATGTAACATCCCATGCGGTAAACGATATGTATGAGATATTGAAAACGGATGCTCCCATATTTAATCCCCTTGTAGTGGCCGATGTAGAGGTAAAGTGGCTTGCCGATACCGTCTGGCTATTAGTGGTTAAGGTCCCGTTGTTCAGATTGATATCACTAGTAGTGGTCAATGCATCCTGAAGCGTCCATCCTCCTCCTACACCAACAAAGTTGACTACATTGCTGAAACTCTTCCCCGCAGAAGTGATGGTCTTGCCTATCGAAATTGCTTCAAAATTTACCGGACCCGCAAAGGTTAAATTCATCCCACTTACAAATGTCAGTGACCCGTAAATCTTTAAAGTGCTAGATGAAGCACCAGCTAAAATAGGGCTATTAAGAACACCTGACCAATTCAAATCTGCACAGTTTACAATAGTCTGGTCAATAGTTACCGTTTGGTTGGTGCCCGAAAATGAATTTCCGTCAAAAAATACATTATCCACCGATTGAGGTACCTGAAGGTGAAAACTGCTTCCTCCAGAAGCAGTTGCCCAATGGATAGAATAATCTGACCAGTTACCACTACCACCCACCCAATAATAATTTGAAGCAAAGGTTTGTTTCGAAATAAACATTGTACCTGCGAGAACTATTACCGAAAATAGTAGGTTGTAAAAGTTTTTCTTCATTTCAAATTCATGATAAGCCCAACAATTTGTTTTTTTATTTTCCTCATAGAGATACTCCGCAAATTTGAAAGTAAATCTTCAATACGATTACCGCAAACCATACTTTAAAACATTATTAGAACTCTAACAGGTATTTCATTGCCTTCGTAAAATATGATTCTCGAAACATAATAGCTATAATTTCCGTTAGAATAGGTACAGTACTTTGTAATTTTATACGGCTTTCATTCTTCCTAATTAGTTATTACCTTCGTTAGATTCCTAATAGATATTTATGTACAACTCTGATGCGCTCTTTTTGTTGATTAAGGCAATGAGCAAGTCCGAAAAAAGATATTTTAAAGTAGAGAACGTCAAATCTGAGTCGAACTCCAGCAAAGATTATTTACGGCTTTTTGACGCTATAGACGCGCAAAAAGAATATGATGAAAAAGCGCTGAAGAAAAAATTTAAAGGGGAGCGTTATTTTAATCAAATTGGGGCTGTTAAGCATTATTTGTATCGCCAGATTCAAAAAAGCCTGACTAACTATTATCATGAATCTTCTCCTAACATTCGGCTCAACGAGTCTCTTTCGGAAATTGAGATTCTGTTTAATAAAAATTTAATTAATAATTGCGCGAACAGTATTAAAAAGGCTAAAGCCCTTGCTTATAAACATGAAAAGTGGCCGGAATTATTACGATTGGTCTCATGGGAAACAAAAGTGACTGTCTTACTGTATAGTTCAGAAAAAGCTGCATCGCTTAATCAGGAAATAGAGGTGGAGCGAACGACTATTTGGACGAAATATCAGCAACAGATAGCACTACAGGTGTTAGGTACTCAGATCCGTTTATTCTTCCGCAAGAAAGGTTACGCAAAAACACCAGAGGAAAGGAAGCATATCGAGAACATCCTATCCAATGAACTACTGGGAAAACCGGCCCACTCCTCTGAAGGGGAAATCAATCGGCTGGTTATGAGAGCTAATTGCTATACTATTCTAGGAAAACAGGAAGAACGATTTAACGAAAGCAAAAAGGGAATCGAATATTTTCAGTCACATCCAGATATGGTGCAGGCAAACTTTCTGGTTTACTTCCACAACCTTCGTGATTTGGCGGATATTGCTATCGCTCAAAAAAAATTCACTTATGCGGAGAGTCTAGCAACCATACTAAATGACCTCCATAAGCAGTACCAACACAAATTAAATCTAAAGTCAAAAATTGTTTATCTGGATTTTGAGGCTTCTATATTGCTTTATAAAGGCGAGTTTGAAAAAGCGCTGGAAATTATTCCTAAGACCAGAAGTATTTTAGAACAGTTTGACAAGACTTTAGAGCCCATAGATGCTCTGTTTCTACACTTCATTAACTTCCACATTCATTTTCGAAATAAAGATTTTCGCAACACGCAGTTGTCCATTCAGGAGATCATTAACCTCGGGCAAATCCGTTGGGATATGCAAGCTCTCGTGAGAATAGCCAATTTGATAGTGCAGTATGAACAACACGAGTATCAACACTTGGGCTATGTGTGGCGTTCCACCTATCGCTATTTATTGAAAAAAGAAATGCTTGAAAAGCCAGAAACCGTTATTTTGAATTTTATAAAAAATATCTCCCGCATTAATTCAGAAAAACAAGCATTGAATTCCCTCATTCAGTTAAGAGAAGAGTTCCTTCCGTATAAGGATGAATCCTTTATAGCTTCCTTCCCTTTAATTGAATGGATAGACAGCAAGCTTCAGAAAAGAGAAATCTCCGAGATTGTAATGGAAAATTATCTAAAAGCCAAAGCCGCCGAAAATGGTTAAAACTTATTTATAGCCATCCTCTGTGAAAAGGTTCGCAAGTGCGGTTCTGTTACGTATTTCTATTGCTTTGGTATTAAACGCCGTCTTTCAAATACAAGCTTAGGCTAAAAATAAAGGGTTTCGGAATTTTCCGAAACCCTTATGCCTCTTGTGGTCCCACCTGGGCTTGAACCAGGGACCCCCTGATTATGAGTCAGGTGCTCTAACCAGCTGAGCTATAGGACCTGCATTTTCAGTGCGCTGCGAAAATAGTTATTCAATCCTATTTTTGAAGCCGATGAAACCCTTTAAAAATCTCATTTTTGATATAGGCAATGTTCTGGTGGACATTGACTACGAAGTAACCGTCCGGGAATTCCAAAAGCTGGCCACTATGGACTTTGGCAGCATTGTTTCCTATTCCAAACAACATCATCTGTTTGACTGGTTTGAGACCGGAAAGATTTCAGCCGACGATTTTCGTCGCGAGTTGCGGCAATTTCTTCGCCCAGAGGTGAGCGACGATGAAATTAATCAGGCATGGAATTCAATTCTGCTGAATTATCCATCAGATAAATTTGATTTATTGAAAACGCTGAAGTTAGGTTATCGTACTTATGCGTTGAGTAACATCAACGAAATTCATGTTGCTGAGATTAATGCAGCCGCTCGGAAGAAATTTCAGCAACCAGACTTCGCCAGTTTCTTTCACCGGGCATATTATTCAAATGAAGTAGGTTTTCGAAAACCGGAGATGGAAATTTATGAGGCTATACTATCCAGAGAGAAGTTAAACCCGAACGAAACATTTTTTGTTGATGATAAGGAAGAAAATGTGGTGGCAGCTAAGAACTTGGGTATTCAAGCCTATCTGCTTTCTGACAGAAACCAGTTGTTTGAGCTTCTAAAACAAACAGGTATAATTAATTAGATCCATGCTGGCTTACAAAATATGATTGGATGCGTTGGCGCACATTTTCACGAATGTCATACCAGTATAAGTTGTAGTCGGCGATATGAAGATTTTTCATGGAACGGACATAAGGCAACTTAGTTTCTACCCAAAGAAAATGGTTGTGTATCTGTGTAGCACATGCCTCCGGATATTTTTTGTTGAGATTTAAAAGTACAGCCCCTTTGCTGTGCGAAGAATCTTCGAAAACTTTATCCCGACTCCAGGACAAAGGATTGACACAAACATCGCCAAACAACGGACTATTGCCCGGCTCCACCCCTTTTTTATAGGATGCCCACGTAACATAGCAGCCGGTTTGTGTTCCATTCTCGCAGGGCTTTAGGTTGTGATACATCGAATCCGTTATGCCAAACCCGACCAGGTAAGCTGCCACAAGTTGATGCCTCAAGGCAGTAGTATCAAAAAATTCCTGCATCAGCTTTCGGGCATGTCTGGTCCCTTGGCTATGTGAAGCAATAATAATTGGGCGCCCTTGGTTGTAATGCTCCATATAATATTCAAAAGCACTTTTCACATCCTGATAGGCAAGGTCCAACGCCTTTTCACCATCCTTCTGATGTGATTTTTCAAATGCCTCGATAATAGCTTGACGGTAGCGAGGCACATAAACCCGACAACTTTGATTAAACACACTCGCCTGATATTTCACTGGCTTTCGGTCAGTTCTACGGTTCAGCTTTTTATCATCTATTGAAGCATTCCATGTTTCTCCGTGATAATAGGTGGTGGGATAAATGAAGAATACATCTGCCTCTTTAACCGAGTCGTTTACCCATGTTTCTGAAGAAGGAATGATATCAGCCGCATCTTTTTGAAAAGGAAGTGCACTCCAGTTTTTCTCCTGCGAGTAATCCGGTGCTTCAGGTTGCGCTTCTAAACTGAAGCTGGGTGTTTGAGCAGCCGATACAATAAAGGCGAAAAGAAAAAAGATAAAAACACTAAGCTGTTGCATTTCAGGTTACGACGGGTTATTTTACATTCGTGAATTAAAGTAAACGATGATGGCAAAAATCAGACCGGCAAAGATACTCTTCCTGATTAGCATATTCACGCTTATTCTAACTTCCTGCGAAAGAAAAAGTTGTAATAGTGTGGTTTGTCCTCTAGGGCAGATTTGTCTGAACGGAAATTGTATTTGCCCAAACGGTTATGAAGGAACTGATTGTCAGACTTTAAGTGCAGACAAGTATGTAGGCAATTATATTGTTTATGAAAGTTGCCCAGGCTCTACTACTGGAAACCCTTTCGGACAGTACAACACATACATAGGCTACGACCCGAGCTATCCAAACCAGTTAATCATTTATAATCTCTTCAATCAGGGTTCTGCTTATGCCAGCATTTATACTGACGGTAGTAATCAGGGCAATACTTTAATTGTAAAAACACAAAACTTGGGAAGTATCACGGTATATGGCGATGGAAATTACGACCCAAGCACCCGCCGAATTACTATGACATTTGATTACACATTCAATTTCAATAATTACCAGTGTATCCACACCTTTTATAAGCAATAGAATACACTTGACGGAGCTGCCTTTCCTGTTTATATTTCAATTTTATCTTTGGTGCAGATGAAGATAGACATCCACACTCACATCATTCCGGAACACATGCCTCGATGGAGTGAGAAATTCGGCTACGGGGGGCTTTATTCATTTAGAACATCACAAGTCCTGTTGCGCCCGGATGATGAAGGATGATGAATTCTTTCGTGAGATTCAAGCTAATTGCTGGGATGCTGACACTCGTTTGGAAGAATGTGCCCATAATCATGTTGATGTTCAGGTACTTTCTACCATACCGGTCATGTTCAATTATTGGGCAAAACCCAAACATTGTTTGGAGGTATCTAGATTTCTGAACGACCATATTGCCGAGGTGGTAGAACGCTATCCCAAAAAATTTATCGGACTGGCCACGATTCCTATGCAGGCTACAGATTTGGCAGTAAAAGAAATGGAAAGATGCAAGAAACTGGGCTTTGCAGGAATTGAAATTGGATCAAACATCAATAACGACAATCTGAATGAACCTCAATTTTTCTCTATTTATGAGGCAGCGCAGGAATTAGATTTAGCCCTCTTCGTACACCCCTGGAATATGATGGGAGCCAAGAATATGGGCAAATACTGGCTACCGTGGCTGGTGGGTATGCCTGCAGAAACTAATCGCGCTATTTGTTCGCTCATCTTTGGCGGAGTATTTGAAAAATTTCCTCGTATCCGGTTTGCTTTTGCTCATGGCGGCGGTTCTTTTCCGGCTAATTTAGGTAGAATTGAAAGAGGGTTCGAGGTGCGTCCCGATCTGACAGCCATTGATAATCATGTAAACCCACGCAAATATCTGGGACACTTTTATGTGGACTCTCTGATGCACGACGATAAATTTCTGCGCTATGTAATTGATTTGATTGGTGAAGATAAAGTATGCCTCGGTAGCGACTATCCCTTTCCGCTTGGCGAGTCGAAGCCCGGCGAGGAAATTCGTCGTTTAAAACTTCCAAAAAAATCAAATGATAAATTACTGTTTCAAAACGCTTTAGATTGGTTGAAATTGGATAAAAATAAATTTGTGTGATGCAGTTTGAAAATTCTCTTGAGTATGCTCAAAAACTTGATGAACAGGACCAGATCAAATCCTATCGAAATCTTTTCCATCTTCCCAAAAGAGATGGCAGAGAACTGATTTACTTCTGCGGCAATTCACTGGGACTTCAGCCCAAGTCGGTTGAATCTCATATTAAAGCCGAATTGAAAGATTGGGCAGAATTGGGTGTTGAAGGCCATCTGCATGGTGAAATCCCTTGGTATTATTGCCACCATCTCTTTGCAAAATCTATTGTAAAACTTATCGGAGGGAAAGAAAATGAGGTAGTCGTAATGAACCAGCTCTCGGTGAATCTCAACCTATTGCTGATTTCCTTTTACCGGCCGAATGGGAAAAGAAATAAAATATTGATTCAGGCTAACGAGTTTCCTTCAGACTACTATGCCATTGAACAACAAATAAAGTTGCATGGATTAAATCCGGAAGAGTGCATCATTGAAGTGCGGCCACGAAATGGTGAAACAATCCTTCATACCGACGATATTCTGGCAAAGATTGAAGAACACAGCGATGAACTAGCACTCATCATGTTTAGCGCGGTGAACTATTACACCGGCCAATTTTTTGAATTGGAGAAGATTTCGAAAATCGCAACAAAGCATCAAGTTCCATTTGGTGTTGACTTAGCTCATGCCATAGGCAATGTGGAATTAAAACTGCATGATTGGAGCATTGACTTTGCTACCTGGTGTTCCTATAAATATCTCAACTCTGGACCTGGAGGGGTGAGTGGAATTTTTGTACATCAGAAGCATGGTCAGGATTTTTCCTTGCCTAGATTGGCAGGTTGGTGGGGCAATGAAGAAAAAACCAGATTCACTATGCCCAAGAACTTTATTCCTCAGGCTGGGGCGGCTGGCTGGCAAATCAGCAATGCTCCGGTACTTTCTATGGCGGCGCATAGAGCATCACTTGAAATTTTTGACAAAGTTGGATTATCCGCATTGAGAAAAAAGAGTGCGCTACTGACTGGTTATCTGGAGTATCTGATTAATAACCAAGAATCCTCTATGACAGACAATAAGAATTTTCAAATCATCACGCCGCGAAACACCGCAGAGCGAGGTTGTCAACTTTCTATTCAAACAAAAGAAAATGGAAAGAAACTGTTTCAGCAATTGAGCAGGGAAGGTATCGTAGCTGATTGGCGCGAGCCAGATGTGATTCGCGTAGCACCGGTTCCTTTGTACAATACATTTGAAGAGGTGTATCGCTTTGCGCATTTATTGAAACAACTTTCTACATAATCCGTTACCTTTATATACACTAAGCCAAAATGTCACTAATCAAAACGATATGGTGCGTTTTTCTGTTACTGCACTTTAGCCTTGCATTTTCTCAGATTTCCTATAGGAAAATCGGCATGGCCTCCTTTTACCATGACAAATTTGAAGGACGAAAAACTTCCAGCGGAGAAATATTCAGGCAAAAGAAACTGACTTGTGCGCACCGAAATTTCCCCTTTGGCACTCGTGTGAAAGTGACCAATTTAGAAAATGAAAAGAGCGTGATTGTTCGGGTGAATGATCGCGGACCTTATTCTAAAGGCCGTATGATTGACCTGACTTCCAGCGCGGCGCGAAAACTCGGCTTCATCCACGATGGCGAGGTAGAGGTAGCCATTGAGGTGATGAGTTGTGAAGGAGTTGCCGACAGCCTTTACCTGACTACCGATACCCTCAGGCCTTTTTATATAATAGAATCGCTTCCTCAAGGCGTTGAAGCCTACTCGATAAAAATCGGCAGCTATCTGTTTGAACAGAAAGTACTGGAAGTAATCAGAGAAGTGAAGGGTGAAACCAATCTGGAAGTATTTGTGCAGGCACAGGCTTTTAATAAAAATATTCTGTACCGGATATTCGCAGGAAAATTCAAAAAGAAAGGTGAGGCAGAAGAGCAGCGCGGAAAAATATTGGACTCATTTCCTGAATGTTATGTAGTGGAGATGATAAAAGAAGAGCAGCAGCCTGAAACTAAATAGACAAAAAACCCAGTAGATATTCCTTGCCAACAAGTTTCTACGTCCCCGGCTATCCAAAGCTAATACCTACATTTTCTGTCTAGCGCTTCAATTTGGCATTTACCATTATTACATTTGCTTTGGTTCAATAAAGAATACCCGGAGGATGAATATTAAACAATTGTACCAGTGCTTTATTGAGTCGAAAGGGATTTCGACCGATACACGAAAAGACTTAAAGGGCACCCTGTTTTTCGCCTTGAAAGGAGATAATTTCAACGGCAATCTATTTGCAGCGAAAGCTTTGGAGCAAGGCGCTAATTATGTGGTGGCGGACGAGTTAGCTGATGTCTCTCTAGTTGAGAAATTTGGCGAGCGATTTATACTCGTTCCTGATACATTGAAAACCTTGCAGGAGCTTGCGGCCTATCATCGTCAGCAATTCAATTGCCCGGTGCTAGCCATCACCGGCTCCAACGGTAAGACGACGACCAAAGAATTAATAGCCGCTGTTCTTTCTCAAAAATTTAAAACCTACTACACCCCCGGCAATTGGAATAACCACTTTGGAATTCCCCAAACACTTTTATCAGTTGGGAAGGATGCGGAATTCATCGTTATTGAAATGGGAGCCAATCATCAGGGTGAAATCGCTTCCTATTGCGAATATGTGCAACCGGACTTCGGCCTAATCACCAATGTAGGTATGGCGCATACAGAAGGCTTCGGTGGTTTTGATGGAGTGGTGAAAGGAAAGACAGAACTATATCAGGACATTGCTGCTCGCCAAGGCAAGCTATTTGTTTGTACCGATCATGCCATACTTATGGATAAAAGCTCGATGGTGAAAGACCGCATCTTCTATGGTTTAGCGCCGAAAGCAGATTGCCGGGGACACATCGAAAAGTCAGAGGGTGAAATGCTTTCGGTTTATTATGAAACGAAACAAACACTCATCCAGACACAATTGGTGGGCGATTACAATTTTGAAAATGTGATGAGTGCCATTTGCATCGGCCAATATTTTGGTGTGGAAATAGAGAAAATCAAAGATGCAATAGAATCATACATCCCTTCCAGCAACCGTTCTCAGAAAATTTCTTATGGC
Organism: Bacteroidota bacterium; assembly: GCA_016722375.1. Taxonomy (NCBI): domain Bacteria; kingdom Pseudomonadati; phylum Bacteroidota; species Bacteroidota bacterium. The sequence continues at coordinate 44,661 of JADKJG010000012.1, forward strand.
TCCAATACCGTCATCCTCGATGCCTATAATGCCAATCCATCCAGCATGAACGAGGCGCTCAAGAATTTTGAAAAGATTCAGGCTCCGAATAAAATGGTCATTCTTGGTCAGATGATGGAACTTGGAATTTATTCGGACGAAGAGCACAGGAAGATAGCGAAGACTGTGGAGGCTATGCCTTTTTCCAAAAAGGTTTTTGTCGGCGAAGGTTTTTCCTTCCTGAAAAATAATACTTCGGTAGTTTATTTTGAAAACAGCGGTGAACTAAAAATCTGGTTTCAACAACAGGATTTAAAACAACATTATATCCTTGTTAAAGGTTCCAGAAAAAACAAACTGGAAGAAATATTGACTCAGACCAACTTGGTATAAGCCTTCATCCAACGGTCGGGTAGGTCGTGGTCGCAGGCCTCTTCATAATCTTTGAACGAGCAAGGCACTAATTGGTGTCGGCCATATTTTTGCTTATCGCCAAAAGGCAGTTCCATCCACCAGCGGTCGGTTTTTTTGCTGCGCCAGAAAATCAGTTCATGGTCACCTTCTTCAATGTGGATGGTGAACTTGAAGTGCTCGTCTAAGGTAACCGGATAGTCACTCATGCGGTTGTAATAACCCTCGACAAAATACCAAATCATCTGGGCCGCAAGCTGGGTGGTCTGGCGGTTACGGTCATAGTCCGGATTGATTTCAAAAATGCCCAGCGAAGTCAGTTTATCACTCAAGCCCGCATAGCGGGTGATTTGACACAACTCCTCCCCGCTGAAACCGTTGGGCGAAGCCTGTGCATGCGCCGGAGCATCTGCCTGGCGGAGGCAGGAAATGTCAATACTCAGCATATCGGCATCGCGCAAAATCGGCTCTGTTTCTTCCAGATTGGCGCGGATTAAACCCAAGCGATGGCAGTCAAAATTCAAGCCTTCTAAAGTTTCAACTGCTTTTACATCGTTCAGGTAAGTTTGATAGCCAACGTGGCTATAGTTGAATAAATAGTTGGGAGCTTGCGTAAAAATCTTCATCAGAAAAGACGAAGCATCCATACTCTTTCCCGGAGCATCTTGCATATCTATTTTTTCATCCAGCACTACGAGATTGATCAGCGCATTCAAGTCCTTATAACCCAAATACTGACCAAAGGTGAGGTCGTGACTGCCGCCTACAATGATGGGAATGACTTTGTGAGTCAGCAGTTCCAGCATCACAGATGCCAGAGCGAAATGAGTGTCGCGGGGATTGTCGCCGGGCATAATATTTCCCAGGTCAATCATCTTAAATTCTTTCTCTGCCGGCGGCATGGTGAGTTTATAAAACTCTTTGCGCACCAAGTCGGGTGCTTTGGCAGAACCGAGATTCGATTCGTTGCCGCGATCATCTCCTACACCAATCAGTGCCAGGTTAAAATCATGCAGATCGGGCTCGGCACCGTTATAAATAAAAATGTAATTGCCGAGTTGCCCCGGATGAAGTTCTGCGCCTTCTAAGAGATTTTCTTTGTCTATGGGTGTGAGGAATTCGTACATCATATATCGAATGTAGCATTCCGATATTTCACCGGCGAACGAGGAAGCACTAAAAAATAAACAACGAATGGAGGATTGAACTTTCCGAAGGACGCATTCAGTGCTTGTCCATCATAATCTCTTGTATGTCCAGTTTCGGTTCTTTGTGTGGTGCATGCGGATTCCATCCCATGATTTGCAGCATAATAAAATAGGAGATTACATAGGCGGGAATGATGTACCAAGCATTTTTTACCCAAGCCACAATACTTTTTGCCTCGGGGAACATATTTGAAAGCGCCACCCCAGCCGAGGAGCCAAACCAAATCATGCTGCCTCCAAAGCCCACCGCAAAGGCCAGTATGCCCCAATCATAACCGCCCTGCACCAGAGCCAGTTTGGTCAGTGGAATATTGTCGAACACCGAAGAGAGAAAGCCCAGCCCCAAAGTTGTATGCCAACTGGCCTCCGGCAATTTATCCACCGGCATCATCGAGGCCGATAGCACCAGCGCCAACAGAAAAATTGTTCCGCTCATGGCATGGCGAATTACTTTCCAATGTGTGGTGATGATGAATGAGCCGATGAAAATTGCCAACCAAACTCCGATAGCCGGAAAATCAAGGAGAATATTGGCGCCGACCGCTCCCAACAGCATCAAGACACAGACCAACACCCGCCGTTGGCTGATGTGAACATTCCGTACCTCATCTTTCATGATGGGGTTATATCGGTGTTGCTGTATGCTGGCCGGAATGCCGACTAAAATTAGGGCAGGTACCGCCGCCACATAAGCATGCAACACATCAAACAGGTTCACTCCGTCAATCCACATCATGGTGGTGGTGGTGTCGCCCAGCACCGAGCCGCTTCCGCCGGCATTGCTTGCGGCCACAATCGCTGCGAGGAATGCCAAATGCAATTTGCGCCGATATACCACATGCGCAATACCACCCCCTATCATTGTGGCGGCGATATTGTCGAGCAGTGCAGAGAGCATAAAAACGATGACCAACAAAGCAAATCCTCCCGTCCAGTTATCAGGCAAATATTTTGGCAGTCCTGCCGGAATTCCCGAATGTTCAAAATGATCGGCCAGAATGGCAAAGCCAATGAGAAGCCCGAATAGATTCAACAAATCTTTCCACTCGTGATGCAAATGGCCCACCAGCCCGAAAGAGGTGAACACTGTTTTATAGATCACGATGGCAACCATGCCGGTCAGCGCTACTTCCATCGTTTTGTGATGAAACAGCGCCACGCCCACTAAGGTCAATCCAAAAAGAAAAAACTCAAGACCTATCCCCCATATATTTACCGGTGCAAATAATTCCATAGGCGCGAATATAATCAAGCAGGGTTATGCTAAGAATTTGGAGACATATCGAAACTCCTATCTGCCGGAGAATGCAATTTCAGGACTGCGGACCTTTGTGTTGCTCCAACTTCACCTCCAACAATTTTTTGAGGTCTTCATAATCGCAAAGCAACATGCGGTGGTTGATATAAACCGGCGGAGGAAGCAGCCATTTTCTTTTCAGAAAGAAACGAAACAGGCTGCTCGGCTGGCGCTCAACAAAAGATGTGGGGTCATAAAGTTCCAGTATGATATTCGTTCGCTTGAAATAGCTAATGCCTTGAATGGATTTTATTTCATTCCATTTCACGAACACTTCCTGATAATAGCTGGCGCGGGAAATAATGCCTTCATCAGTCAGAATCAAGGCTGGTTTGCTGTCAAATAATTTTTTGATAGAAGAAAAAAGCATGCCGCCATAAAATATTCCGGCTGCGGTTCCTAAAATGTAAGCTGAAGAAATGTACGTCGTATTTTCATCCATCACTTTATAGTAACAAATCATAATCACCACAGTAAGGAATACTGCGGGTACAATCAAAAAAGATACAATCTTGTATTTATCCCAATAAATTTCAAATGGTTTTTGTGGCATGGTCTTGGTGTTTGGTATGCAAACTACAAAAGTCTTAAAGATTTTTGTGGTTTTTGAATTGGCAGGGGCTGTTGCTACCGCCCGTCCCTCTTTCCATCCTCCTTCTTTTTGATGACGATAAAAACCACAATGCCCACTGCCTCACACATTTGAAGAAACAGGGGCAAGTCAGGAGTGGCTTTGCCTTTCAGAAATTTGCTGTAGGTGCCGGGGTGGATGTTGAGATGATAAGCAAAGTCCTTTTTATTGGGGAATTTAGGCTTCCGCTGCTTCTCAATCAGATTCACTACCATGTGTATGGATTCACACTGCTTCATGGGTGGGGTGTTAGTATCCACAAAAATAAAGGAAAATCATTTTTAACAAAAACTTGCCAGTGGGGCAAGAATAGTTTGGAAACAGTGCCGAATGTTGCATTTCCAAAATCGGAAAGGCAAAATGACCCATGTTTTACAACATACATCACAGGAGTTACCGCATAAATCCCACGATTTACGGCTTGCCGCGCCGGAGTTATGTTGTACATCCGGCGATTTCTGTCAGAACTCCGAGGATTTACGGCTTACCTCTCAGGAGTTTTGTCGTAAATCCTGTGAGGTAAGCCATGCCGCCGATACCATTTACGATAGAAACAAAGATTTCACCATAAAAAATCCATTTTTTAATCAAAAACAAACCAATTAACATGAAACACAAACGCTATTTACCCGAAACCGACGAAGGCAAAGTGACCTGGCTCAATGCTTTCAATTTACAATTGCCCACCTATGCCGCCCTGTTTGGTATAGACCCCGCCGTGGTGACATCGCTGCTCGATGATGGCACTTTTTTCGGCTTTCTGATTGGGCTGATGCCTGCTTTTAAGGATTATCAGAAAACTCTGATTGATTATAAAGACATCATTCGCGATGGAGGAGCGCTGGGCGTGTCGGACGTGCCCGCTCCTCCGGGTTTAGCGCCACATATAGCAACCGGCGCCGGAATATTTCAAAGGGCGGCGTCCGTGGTGGGGCAAATCAAGGCACACCCTGCTTATACCGAATTGATTGGCGCAAACCTCGGCATCATTGGCGAGGAAATAACGGTGGATTACGACACGGCAAAACCCAATCCAAAAGGAACTTTGAAAAACAGTCATGCTTATTTGAAGTGGGACAATATGCACGCCGACGGAGCCAATATTGCGGTGGACTATACTGGCGGAACCAATTACAAGTTCATAGGCCATGTGGTAGCGGGTCATTTTTTAGACGCGCATACGCCTGATTCGGGCGTAGCTCAAAAGTTTGCTTACATCGTGCGCCTCACTTTGGGACCGGAGCAGGAAGAAGTAGGGTCTTGGAGCGACCCGGTTTTTGTAACGGTGACTGGCCAGGAGCTTATGCGATAAGACGGAGATTTGACAACTTTCTAAATTTGTCAAATCTATTGGAGCAAAAAAGCCATCTCGCAGGGGGTGGCTTTTTTTGTTTTACTACTCATTATCATATCATCACATTATCACGTTTCCATCGTTTTCTTTCCTTTTTCACCCATAATTCTATATTTGCCGTCCTTTTTTAACACCCCCCAAAGTTAAGAACAAAGAATTTTTAAACTTCAATCATAAACCAACAACAATTTTTCATGGAGAATCTGATTTACACCTTGCCGTTATTTGGAGTCATTGCGCTGGCCTACATGGCTTATATGTCCGCTTGGGTTACCAAGCAAGATGCCGGCGATGCCAAGATGATGGGCATAGCCCAGAATATCGCCGATGGCGCAATGGCGTTTTTGAAAGCCGAGTACCGCATCCTCTTTATATATGTACTGATTGCCGGATCGGCCTTGGGCGTTCTTTCGCAGGTGCCTAAGGTGGCGGCTCACAGCAGCTATCTGATTATTGGCTCTTTCGTGATTGGATGTCTCTTCTCGGCGCTGGCGGGTTTCTTAGGAATGAAAATCGCTACCAAGGCGAATGTTCGTACCACGCAGGCGGCTAAAACATCTTTGGCTAAAGCACTGAAAGTTTCTTTCGGCGGCGGAACCGTGATGGGGCTGGGTGTGGCTGGTTTGGCAGTATTGGGATTGAGTTCTCTGTTCATCATTTTCTTCTTCCGTTTCATGGGCGGCGATTTTGCTACCGGCGGTGGATATGATGGCATGACGAAGGTGTTGGAGGTGTTGGCAGGTTTTTCGCTTGGTGCTGAGTCCATTGCCTTGTTTGCCCGTGTGGGTGGAGGTATCTATACCAAAGCAGCTGACGTGGGCGCTGACTTGGTAGGAAAAGTAGAAGCAGGAATTCCGGAAGACGATCCGCGCAACCCGGCAACGATTGCCGACAACGTGGGCGACAACGTAGGCGACGTAGCGGGTATGGGTGCCGACTTATTCGGTTCTTATGTAGCGACGGTTTTGGCTTCGATGGTTTTGGGTAATTACATCATCCGCGATAATGGTGGAAGTATTGCCGACGGTTTTGGCGGTATCGGCCCCATTCTTTTGCCTATGACGATTGCCGGTGTAGGAATCATTGCTTCGATTATCGGTACTTGGTTTGTGGGCGTGCCGGACAATGCAAAATCTGATACAGATACGGTGCAGGGTGCTTTGAATCGCGGCAATAACATCGCGATGCTACTGGCGCTGGCGGCCTCTTTTGGTTTGATAAAATTGATGTTGCCTGAAACCATTCAAATGAGTGTGTTCAACGCCGGAAGTTTCAGTATGATGACCACCACTTCGCTGAATGTGTTTTTTGCGGTGTGTATCGGCATGACAGTTGGTTACCTTATTTCTTATATCACAGAATACTACACCGGTCTCGGCGGCAAACCGGTTCGTGGCATCGTTCAGAAATCTGCAACAGGTGCGGCGACCAACATCATCGCCGGCCTCGGAACCGGAATGCTTTCAACAGCTTTCCCGGTCATCATTTTTGCTGCGGCTATCTGGGGCGCTTATGCACTGGCTGGTTTTTATGGAGTAGGAATCGCTGCTTCGGCAATGATGGCTACTACAGCAATGCAACTGGCGGTAGATGCTTTCGGACCGATTGCGGATAACGCCGGAGGTATTGCAGAGATGAGTGAACTGCCTAAAGAAGTTCGCGAGAAAACAGACGTGTTGGATTCGGTGGGCAACACCACCGCTGCGGTAGGAAAAGGATTTGCCATTGCCTCTGCGGCTTTAACAGCGCTGGCGCTTTTCGCAGCTTATGTAACGCTGACCGGTATTCACGGCATCAACATTTTCGATGCAAAAGTTTTAGCAGCCTTATTTATAGGAGGAATGATTCCGGTGGTGTTCTCTGCCTTGGCGATGAACTCGGTTGGAAAGGCAGCGATGGATATGGTGAATGAAGTGCGCCGTCAATTCCGCGAAATTCCGGGCATCCTCGAAGGAACCGGAACGCCGGAGTATGGCAAGTGTGTAGAGATTTCTACCAAAGCAGCACTGCGCGAAATGGTGGCACCGGGGGTAATCACCATCGTCACTCCGATTATTATTGGAATAGGAATGGGCGCTGAAGCCTTGGGCGCATACATGGCGGGAGTAACCGTGAGCGGTGTGTTGTGGGCTATCTTCCAAAACAACGCCGGTGGTGCTTGGGATAACGCCAAGAAATCTTTTGAGAAAGGCGTAGAAATTGAAGTGAATGGAAAGATGGAAATGTTCTACAAGAAATCAGAGCCACACAAAGCGGCGGTGGTAGGCGACACGGTAGGCGATCCTTTCAAAGATACATCCGGCCCTTCGATGAACATCTTGATTAAGCTTTCCTCGCTCGTTGGTTTGACGATTGCTCCGCTGATTGCGGTGGTAGATCACACAGAAACTTCTGTCAACACCGAAAAGAAAATAGAAGTGAAAGAAGTGGTAACAAAAGCAACTGCGCAAGTAGTCAACTATACCGATTACTTAGACAAGAAATAATTTTTCAAAAAAGAAACCGAAAAGCCCTCGACAAACACGGGGGCTTTTTATTTTTGAGAAGTGTAAAACCAGAATCATGACGAATAAATTTCTGCTGTCTTGTGTCTTATGTATTGCGTCTTATGTCTGTGTTGCTCAGCAACCACTACCGGCAAAAGTTTATCAAACCATGACGGATTCGACCAATTCAATAGATGTAGTGTTTTATAAAGACGAAGGAGGCAGTGTTTCTGCCGACGGACACAATGTTCAGTATTTCAACTCCTTCTTTGCAAAAGAAACAGCAGATAAAACCAAGGCGATCTCCGCAGGCTCCGTCATGTGGCTGGTGAATGGTCGGGAATATCTGTCCGGTATATTTTTCTTAGGCGATTCTACCGGCTACCTCGTAGCCAAAAAGGATGGAAAGGAATATGTAAACAAGATCACTCCAATCGGTTTCAATTTTCTGAATGGAGGATATAAAAAAAGATAAGCTATGGCAAGTTTTGATGTAATTAGCAAAGTGGACCCGCAAATAGTGGAGAATGCTATTAACGTGGCAAAGAAGGAAATCGCGACCCGCTATGATTTCCACGGATCTAAAACAGATATTGATTTTAATAAAAAGGATTTGGAGATCCAGATTACCACCGAAAACGAAATGCGTATCAAAGCCATCATTGATATCATCATTGTTCGCGGCTCTAAACAAGGAATTGACCCGCGAAGCTATGACGTGAGTAAGGAACATTACTCCTCAGGAGCGATGGTGAAAAAAGAAATCAAGTTGAAGAATGGCTTGGATAAAGATGCGATGAAGAAAATCACCAAGGCCATTAAAGATTCAGGGCTGAAAGTACAACCGTCACAAATGGATAACCTGGTGCGTGTGACCGGAAAGAAAATAGACGACCTGCAAGATGTGATGGCGATGCTGCGCAAAGGCGATTATGGCTATCCACTTCAGTTTGAAAACATGAAATAGTAATTCAACATTCAAAAATCAAAACGCAGCATTAAACTATGGGCTTTCTCGACAACATGAAACAACTGATGGAAATGAAACAGAAGATGGACGAGGTGAAAAAACGCCTCGACACTATCGAAGTGGTTTCCGAAAACGAATACGTAAAGGTGACCGCCAACGGCAACAGGAAGATTAAAGATATTGTCATCCTGAAAACAGAGGACAGGGCTGTTTTGGAAGGTAAATTGCAGAAGGCAATTAACGAGGCTCTAGAGAAGTCAGACAACCTGATGCAAAGTGAAATGATGGCAGTTACTAAAGGCGTGATGCCTGATATGCCGGGGATAGACGGATAAAGACATTTGTCGTTAGCTACTATGTTTCTTTCCCAAAACTTCTTCTAAGGCGCCTCCGATTTTAGGATATTCAAAAGTAAATCCGGTGGATAGAATTTTTTCTGCCGAACAGCGCTGACTGCAAAGCAACATACTGCTTAACTCGCCGAGTGCCAGTTCTACTAAAAACGAGGGGGCTGGAATCATGACGGCCTTTGATTTGGTCACCCGAAGAATTTCGCGGATGAGTTCTTTCATCAAAACCGAATGGGGAGCAGTGGTATTATAAGCACCGGAGACCTTTTTGTGCTCCATCGCATGTATCATGAAGCCGCATATATCATCTATATGAATCCAGGGATAATATAATTTGGGTTTATTGAAATAGCCAGCCATACCCATACGGATACCTTTCACCAAAGCCGGTAAAGCTCCGCCATCTTTAGAAAGGACAATCCCGTTTCGGCAGCGCACTTCACGAATGCCAAGCGAGCCAATTCGAATCGCTTCCTCTTCCCATTTTTCACAGACCACAGCAAGAAAATCCTTGGCCGGTTTCCGATCTTCGGTCACTAATTCATCTCCACAGTCACCATAATAGCCCACCGCTGATGCACTGATAAAGGATTCGACCGAATGTTTTTTCTTTTTAAGAGAATGATAAATCATTTGGGCGCTGTTTACCCGGCTGTCCAAGATTTCTTGTTTCCTTGATTTCGTCCATCTCTTTTCTGCAATGTTCGCCCCTGCCAAATGGATGATAGCCGAAACACCATCCAAAGCCCTTTCATCCATTTTGCCGGCATCGACATCCCATTTAAAAAAAGTGGTTCCCTGAGCACCCGGTGCAGCAGGACTTCTTCCCAATGTATTTACTTCATAGCCTCTTTCTAAAAGCAATTGGCTAAGGCGAGTTCCGACCATCCCGCTGGCACCTGTAATCAGCACTTTTTTCATGCGCTTTCTATTTTTCACAATTTTACTCTATTCTTCTATATTTGCCCGCCTCGCGTTTAAAAATAGTTATTATGAATAAAATATTCAATCGTAATTTTTTGCTCACCCTTTGCGCTGTTTTAATATTAACCGGCTGTGGTCAAAGCAATAAAAAGAAAGAGAAGAATCAGGTCATCATCCACGAATTGTCGGATACTGATATGCTCAATCCCACCAATTATCAATCGGCAGAAGCGGGCTATTACCTCGCTCAGATGTTTCAAACTTTGACCGGGGTAGATCCTCGTACTTTAGCAGAGGTACCCTTGCTTTCAAAAACAATGCCGTTGGAAGAATATGATTCAACCACTAATATTCTGAAATACACTTACGAAATCAGAGAAGAGGCTAAGTGGGATAATGGCACTCCGATTACGGGTAAGGATGTAGATTTCAGTATGAAAGTTTACAAGTGTCCTACTGTAAATGACGAGTCGCAGAAGCCTTATTTTGAATTAGTGAGCGACATCGTTACCTATCCGGACAATCCGAAAAAAGTGACCATTGTTTGTAACAAGAAATATATTCTGGCCAAAACCACTTGCGGCTCCTTCATGATTCTGCCTCAATATGTCTATGATCCGAGCAAAACTTTAGATGGCTATACCGTAAAGCAATTCAACGAAAACGCTAAGGTATTGGCGGAAGACATGAAACTGAAAGAGTTTGGTGCCGCTTACAACTCGGAAAAGTATCAGCGCGAAAAGGGATTTATTGTCGGTTCTGGTCCTTATGAATTTGACCAATGGGTGACCGGACAAAAGATTGTGTTGAAGAAGAAAGAAAACTGGTGGGGTGATAAGTTTGCCGACAAGGAATATGCCTTTGAAGCGCATCCCGACAAATTGATATATCAGGTAATCAAAGACCAGACAGCAGCACTAACTGCATTGAAAGGACTGAAATTGGATGTGATGAATGGTATTAAGTCTAAAGATTTTATCGAACAGTGTCAAGGTTCACCCAAGGTGACCGAGAACTTCAATCTGTCCACTCCTCTTTCGATGGCTTACACCTATTTCGGACTGAATATGCGGAACCCGAAGTTTGAAGATGTCAATGTACGTCGTGCTATGGCGCATCTTACGGACGTAGAGAAAATCATTCACGTCATTGGATATGACCTGGGACAAAGAGTGAATGGCCCAATCAATCCTTATAAAAAAGGAGCCTTCAACGATACCATTACACCCTATGAATTTAACATTGAAAAAGCTAAAAAGATTTTGGCTGATGCCGGTTGGAAAGACAGCAATGGCAATGGAACCATTGATAAGAAGATTCACGGAAAACTTACCGAGTTCAACATCACATTTACCTACAACGCCGGTAACGACAGCCGTCGTGATACGGCCATGATTTTCAAAGAATCAGCCCGTCAGGCGGGTATTTCGGTGGATGTGGTGCCTCAAGAATGGTCTATCTATATTGACAATCAGAAGCAACATAAATTTGAGATGTTTTACGGTGCTTGGATTGGTTCAGTGAATCCCGATGATCCAAAACAAATCTGGCACACAGAATCTATCAATGGCGGCAGCAACTATGTGTACTTCGGCAACTCTGAAACCGACCAACTGATTGAAAACATTCGTAGCGAATTAGATGAGACAAAGCGCAATGACCTTTATCGCAAGTTTCAAACTATTTTGCATGACGAAGTGCCTTATATCTTTATCTGGTCACCCAAAGAGAGAATTGCTATTAGTAAGAAATTCACCAATGCTGAAACATTTGTGGTGCGCCCCGGTTTCAACGAGGCAGCGTTCAAATTGGTTGATTAATAGAACGCTCTTCGGAATTTCATGAAGATTTTCAAATACGAGTTTAGTCTTTCTTTTCCTCTGCTCGGCTATGCGCTGAAGCGGATGGTCATATTTCTGCCTACGCTATTCATCATTTCGCTGCTCACTTTTATCCTGATTTCGAGTGCGCCCGGCGACCCGGCAGAAACCATGCTGAACCGGAACACCGGCGGCGAAGGACAAGCCTCTGATAAATTGGCCAGCGATCAAGCCTATCAAGAACTAAAACATCGTTTGGGTTTAGACCTACCGGTATTTTATATTTCATTAGGCAGTTTGGCTTCCTGCGATACCATTAACAAAATATCGAAGAGAGACCACCGCGAAAATCTCGAACGGCTTATTTATACGTATGGCAACTGGGACCAGATTTCAAACTACTACAAGCAAGTCAATAAGTTTGAGCTGACCATACTCAATATCAAGCGCGATTCGCTGACGGCTGATCCTTTGATTGAGCTGCGCAATAATATCAACCGGTTTTATATCAATTATTCTGACCCGGTTCTTTCCTCATACTTCACGGAGCTAGATGCCCTTATTACTCCCGTTCCGGCACTGGCGGTTTTAAACAAGCCACTACAAGATTTAAAATCTTCTTATGCAACGATGAAAGAAGAAAAGACCACTTGGAAGCGATATGTCCCCACCCTGAATTGGAGCGGAACCAAAAACCAATACCACCGGTGGTTGTTTGGCGATGCAAAATGGATTGGAAAGGAAGAAGACTTTACCAAATCGCGGGGCTTTGTTCGCGGCGACTTCGGTATTTCTTATTTTTCTAAGCGTCCGGTTAAGTCAATTATCTGGGATGGCCTGCAATGGACTTTCCTCATCAGTATTATTTCCATCATCATTCAATACATTGTCTCTATTCCGATTGGTGTTTACTCAGCAGTCAACAAAGACAGCCGTGCCGATTCAGTCATCACGACCACACTTTTTGTTCTTTATTCTTTACCGAGCTTCTGGATAGGAACCCTGCTCATTTTCTTCCTCGGCGGCGGAGACTATCTCGATATATTCCCTCCCTTTGGTTTGGGCGATACCGACATCACCGATGGGCTTTTTGTTCGCTTTAGCGATTTGTCCTATCACTTAGTGTTGCCGCTATTTTGCTACACCTACGGTTCCTTTGCCTACTTGTCGAGGCAGATGCGCGGAGGAATGCTCTCGGTATTGCGCCAGGATTTTATCCGCACCGCCAATGCCAAGGGGCTTTCTAAAAAAACAGTGATTTGGAAACATGCTTTCCGCAATTCCCTGCTGCCCATCATCACCATCTTTGCCTACGTATTTCCGGCGCTGATTGGCGGCTCCATCATCATTGAATATCTTTTCACCATACCGGGTTTGGGAAGCATCACTTATCAGGCGGTGGTTCAAAAAGATTACCCGATGGTATTGACCACCACCATGTTTGCAGCTATCCTGACGCTGGTGGGCTATTTAGTAGCCGACATTTTATATGCTGCGGCAGACCCGCGTATTTCTTATTCTAAAAAAGCAGGTTGATTCAGATGGCCGAACAGAAGCAGAAAAAGGAAGTGGACCAGCGCTATTGGGCCTATGTGAAGCGGCAGTTTCGGAAAAAGAAAACCGCCGTTTTTTCGCTTTATGTGGCTATGTTTCTCGGCCTCATCGCCCTGCTTTCTCCTTATATCGCCAATGAAAAGCCTTTGATGTGTAAATATCAGGGCACGCTTTATTTCCCGGCCTTTAAAGAAACATTGGTGGACTTTGGCATTGGCGAATTTCCCGGCCATTTTCAAAATGTGAATTGGAAAGAACTGAATTACGATTTTGTCATTTTTCCTCCGGTGCCTTATCTGCCGCTGAATCAGGATAACGACAACATCCATTCCAAAAGTCCTTTTGAAAAACAAAATGTTCCCTCCATGCGCTGGCACCATTGGTTTGGTACCGATGAATTGGGGCGCGATGTTTTTGCAGGGATGATTCGCGGTACGAGTATCGCTATGACCGTGGGACTCGTTTCTATGACCATCGCTTCCCTCATCGGAATTTTTCTGGGTGCGCTGGCGGGCTTTTTCGGCGATGAAGGATTCACCATTTCCCGGGCGCGCTTCTGGCTCAATATCATTGCCCTCATCCTCGGTATTTTCTATGCCTTCACTGCTCGGTCGTACGACATCACCGAGGCACTGGGCGAATCGTTGGCGATGGGTATAGTAGAGTTGCTCATCAGTTTCGCCATTTTGTTTGCCTTCATCGGGCTGGCAAACCTGCTGGTTATTCCCCTCAAAAAAATTCCCTTTCTGGGCAAGTATGTCACTGTGCCTTTTGATTTGATTATTTCAAGGATGATTGAAGTATTGAATTCGGTGCCTACCCTATTTCTGATTCTAGTCGTGATTTCTATTGTAAAAAGGCCGAACCTCTATGTCATCATGATGATTATAGGCTTCACCGGCTGGACGAGCATCGCGCGTTATATCCGCGCCGAACTGCTGCGCGTGCGCAGTCTGGAATATATTGAAGCGGCCACTTCGCTGGGCTTTCCGCAAATGCGCATTCTTTTCAAACACGCCATCCCCAATTCCTTATCACCGGTGCTGATTGCCATCGCCTTTGGTATCGCCTCGGCTATCCTCACCGAATCTACGCTTTCTTTCCTCGGTCTTGGACCTGCCGATACTGTTACCTGGGGTGTACTGCTTTCTTATGCCCGCCAAATTCCGCAGGCATGGTGGTTAGCTATTTTCCCCGGCATTGCCATCTTCATCACCGTCACCGTCTTTAACCTGATTGGTGAAGGCCTGACCGATGCGCTCGACCCACGGTTGAAACAATAAAATCTTCTTTTTTTACTGCTTTACAAATTTGCATCTGGCAATTATTGCAGATTTACACATCCATTGCTTCAAGCGAAGGGGCTATTATTCCAGAGTTTTAAGGCTTTACACCCGTTTTTGATAAAAAAGATGCCCTTTTCCGACAGATAGCCGCCTATTGATATGAATATAATCTCTGTTTTTAGCTAACAGGGACCTGTCTCTTGCTAACAGGCACCGAATAGCTGCTAACAGGGACCTATCTCCGGCAAAATGGGACCAAGTAGCTACGAACAGGGGCCTGTCTTTGGCTAACAGGGACCGAGTAGCAACGAACAGGGACCGATCTCTTACTAACAGGTACCGAATAGCTGCTAACAGGGACCTATCTCTTGCTAACAGGCACCGAATAGCTACGAACAGGGACCTGTCTCTTGCTAACAGGCACCGAGTAGCTACGAACAGGGACCGAATAGCTGGAGAGATGGTACCGAATAGCAATAAATCGGTCAAAAGGGGAAAGGGAAGAGGACAATTTGGCGGAAGAATAACAACTATTCTTCCAGAACATATACCTCATTATAAATATCTCACGATTGGATGCAGGCTGTGACCACAAGTTGTCGCCACACGATAATTTGTGGCTGAAGCCATGCCCTTTATACCAACAGCTCCTTCATGAATGGGCAGGTTTATAACGTCGCACTTTAGTGTGGTGATAATCCGACGCTATAAAAAATGGCTTTAGCCATGAACGGGCAACAGGATTTCAAATAGTTATATGCACCGTCTATGCTAAGACTAAGATTGTACCATAGCCATAGAACGCTTCTTTTCATATATTAGCATGCACAATCCGCAATTCACCGGATGTAGCACCTACAAGAAATGAAAAACCACGTTCTTCTTCTTGCCTTCTTCATAACAACATTGAATTGTCAATCCCAATATACCTTTGTCAAGCAATGGGATGTGCGGTATGGGGGCATAGATCAGGACTGGGCCGACAAAATAATTCAAACCTCAGACGGGGGGTATCTTATTGGAGGGGATTCCGAATCTTCTTTGGGTGGAGACAAAACGGAAGATTCGCGGGGTTGGTATGATTACTGGCTGGTCAAGATGGATTCCAACGGCACCAAAGAATGGGACAGGCGTTTTGGTACCTCGGGCTATGATGCTTTTGCAACTATGGTGGAAACTAAAGATGGGGGTTTCATCTTAGGTGGATATAATGGCGGCGCTTTAAACGGCGACAATACCCAAGACGGAAAAGGCGGCATTGATTATTGGATTGTGAAAGTAAGCGCCGGTGGCATCAAAGAGTGGGATAAGAGATATGGGGGAAGTAGGGATGACAAACCTAAAACGATTATTAGCACTAAAGACGGCGGATTTCTCATTGGCGGGGGCTCTGAATCAGGCGTGAGCGGTGACCGAACCTGGCCTAACCAGAACACCTGGTTTGTACCCACCGATGACTATTGGATAGTGAAAATCGATTCGCTGGGTAATTATGAGTGGGATCGGGCCTATGGAGGCAATAAAGATGATGTGCTTCAGTCGGTAATTCAAACCGTGGACGGAGGTTATTTATTAGCCGGATATTCCAGTTCTGACAGCAGTGGTGACCGGACACAACCCAACTGGAACCCTAACCCGAGCAATTCACAACAACCTGATGGCTGGATTGTCAAGATAGATTCAGTAGGGAATAAACAATGGGATAAACGATTTGGAACGGCATACCAAGACAGACTATATTCTGTTGCACAAATGCCTGATGGGGGATATTTGTTGGGGGGAGAGGCGTTTGGGGATACAACAGAGGATAAAAAAGCAATTAAAGGTCCTTTATGGATTATTAAAATTAATCCACAAGGATTGAAAGAATGGGATTGTGGATATATATCTTTGACAGAAGAAATGAGAATGAATCCAACCATAGATGACGGCTTCATTCTCTTTGGAGAAACCAGAGACTATACTCCCAACCCTGATTATGAATTGGATAAATCGGAAACGAATTTAGGATACCAGCAGTCTTGGATATTAAAGATTGACTCCTTGGGTAAGAAGCAATGGGATAAAACTATTTTTTCTTTTGGTGATGACAAGGGAGGCTATGCAATTCAAACTACAGATGGTTGTTATGCAGTGGCCAACTCCACAAACGGGGATATTGGAGGTTACCAAAGCCACCCATATCGCGATACCGCCGTAACCTGGAAAACTCACGATTATTGGGTTTTGAAATTTTGCATGGAACCATTTAATGCAGTAGATGATTTGAATAAGGAGGATGTAAAAGTATTGGTGTATCCTAATCCATTTACATCGGATGTTTCTATTGCAATAACAAAAGAAGGTATCAGCGAAGCCACGTTTACTATCAGCAACGCGATGGGGCAGGTAATCTATAATAGAAAGGAAACTAACCTGGGCAGCGGTTATACTAAGAACCTTGATTTGAGTGTTTTGCCGAATGGGGTTTATTTTATTGAAGTGACAGCCCCCTCCGGCTCCCCCGAAGGTGGAGAGTTGTTCAGAGTAGTGAAGCGAGTGGTGAAAGAGTGAGCCTTAAACCTACCTAAACAATTCTCTACTGCTTCTGCCCATTGGTATAAAGCACCTCCCGTTCCTGACCGGCACCGGTGATGAATTTTCCTTTGCCATCGCGGAGGTTATTGGTCCAGATACCGATATATTTTTCGCCGTCGGCCCAGGTGAAGGAGCCATCGCCGTGCATCAGGCCATTCTGAAACATACCTTCGTATCTATCGCGATTTGCCCAAGTGAAACTGCCTTTGCCGGTACGGCTGTTGGCTACAAAAGTCCCTTCATACACATCACCGTTGGCAAATATCATTTTGCCGGAACCGTCCTTTATGTCCGCCACAAAATCACCGTCATATAGGTTGCCGTTTTTGTAATAGTACTTTCCTTTCCCTACCTTTAGTCCGTTCACCACATAGCCTATGTAGCGCTCGCCATTTGGATAGTTGATAGTGCCTCGGCCACTCACCGTGCCATCTTTCATGTCGCCCACATAGCGGATACCACTTTTGTAGTAATAGGTACCCCATCCGTTCATTTTGTCGTTTTCAAAATTGCCCACATAGCGGTCGCCGTTATTGAAATCATAAGTGCCCATGCCATTGCGCTGGTCGTTTTTCCAATCGCCATAATAGGAGGTACCATCGCGGAACGTAGCCCGCCCGATGCCTTCTTTTTTGTCTTCTTTCCACTGGCCGATATAGATGGAGCCGTCCTTAAAGGTAGCCTTGCCCTGTCCGTGGCGCTTACCGTCTTTGTATTCGCCATCATATTGGCCATTCACGTAAATAATATTAGGGGACTGAGCAGCGGTTTGCCCCATGTGCAACAGGACCAAAAGAGAAAGGAGTAAAGAGATTCTATTCATCAAGCCTGATTTAAGTGAGAGTTTTGAGGGCTGTCCACTATAATAAATGTGTACGTGATGAGGGGGTAAATGTTTCAAGCGATGGCCGATAAACTATATATTTGCAGGCCTTGAACCCGATTAAAAAACTCGCTTCGCAGACCGTCATCTATGGCATCCCAAGCATTGCGGGACGGTTTTTGAATTATCTGCTTACCTATCTTTATACGCGAGTCTTCGCCACCGAACAGTTTGGTGTGAATTCGGAGTTTTATGCCTACAGCGGATTCTTTGCTGTCCTGCTGGCTTTTGGAATGGAAACCGGATTTTTCCGTTTTCAAAATGAGGCGAAAGAGCCGGAAAAAGTTTATTCCACTTCGCTGCTGTTCATCGTTCTTTCCTCTTTGATTTTTCTCGTGGCGGCCTTTTCATTCGCTCAGCCGATTGCCGATTTGCTTAAATATCCCGACCATGTGGAATACATTCAATGGTTTGCCTTGATTCTGGCGCTGGACTCTATTGCATCTATTCCTTTTGTGAAGTTGAGGGCAGAGAATAAGGCGGTTCAATTCGCAGGAATAAAAATTGCAGAAATAGCCGTCAACATTTCGCTCAATATCTTCTTCCTTGTGATATGCCGGAAAGCATATCTCGACAATCCATCTTCCTTTTTTGCTCAATGGTATCTGCCACAAATAGGGGTGGGCTATGTGTTTATCTCAAACCTGATTGCCAGTGCGGTCAAGATGCTGTTGCTCCTACCTCAACTGAAAGGAGCCACCAGTGGATTTGACAAGGTGATATTCGGAAAGATGATTCGCTATTCGCTGCCGATGGTCGTTATTGGTTTTGCGGGGATTATCAATGAGATGTTAGACCGAATGATTTTGAAATACATGCTGCCTTATGATGATCTGAAAAATCTTCAGATGCTGGGCATTTATGGTGCCTGCTATAAGCTTTCTATATTAATGTCGCTGTTCATTCAGGCTTTTCGCTTTGCGGGCGAGCCCTTCTTTTTTGCTCATGCCGATAAAGAAGATTCAAAGAAACTATATGCTGATGTGATGAAGTACTTTGTCATTTTCTGTGTTTTTGTTTTCCTTCTGGTGATGTTGTATATGAACTGGTTCCAGCTTTTTATCGGAGAAAATTATCGAGTGGGATTACCGGTGGTGCCTATTCTGTTGATGGCGAACCTTTGTCTGGGCATCTATGTGAATCTGTCTATCTGGTATAAACTGACTGACCGCACCTTGCTGGGGGCGTTTGTTTCCATCTGCGGTGCATTGCTCACTATATTATTGAATATGCTGTTCATTCCCGAATACGGCTATTTGGCTTCGGCATGGGCTACGCTAGCCTGCTATGCCAGTATGGCCATCGCGTCTTATGTTTTGGGACAGAAGTATTACCCGGTAGAATATGATTTGAAGAAGATTAGCGGCTATATCCTTCTGGGCTTGTTGATTTGGATCGCTTTTAGCTGGCTGTCAAAAACCGGCTGGATTCCCATGAATTTCAACTGGATAATCAGTTCGCTATTCATGACACTTTATTTATTAATCGTTTGGTGGATGGATGGGCGATCCTTGCTTCGCCCCAAGACGATTTCGGGCTCTTGATAAATTTTATCTTTGTGCACCTCATGAAAATCAGGATCATCAATCAAAGCAATCATCCGCTTCCATCCTACGAGACTAACGGTTCCGCAGGAATGGACATCCGGGCTTTTGTAGCCGAAACGATTGTGCTCAAACCTCTGGAACGAATACTGATTCCCACCGGATTATTTATTGAATTGCCCGAAGGGTTTGAAGCTCAACTTCGCCCACGCAGTGGTTTGGCTATCAAGCATGGCATCAGTTTGCCCAATTCGCCAGCCACCATTGACAGCGATTATCGCGGTGAAATTAAAGTAGCACTCATCAATTTATCGAATGAAAACTTTACTATCCAAAACGGAGACCGGATAGCGCAAATGATCATTGCCCGTCATGAGCGCGCTGAATTTATCACCGTAACATCTTTATCAGAAACACAACGGGGAGGCGGAGGATTTGGCTCGACCGGAAAGTGATTTTCCGCATTAAATATTTACCATTCACGATTAACCGATATAAAAGATGAGAATCATTATTCCGATGGCAGGTTGGGGAACCCGTCTAAGACCACATACGCTGACTATTCCCAAGCCGATGTTGCCTATTGCTGGCAAACCTATTGTGCAACGATTGGTAGAAGATTTAGTTAAATCTACTGACCAAGAAATAGAGGATATTGTATTTATCATCCGTGAAGATTTTGGCAAAGCTATTGCCAAGCAACTGCTAGGCATCGCTAAATCATTGGGAAGTAAAGGACATATCTGTTATCAGGACACTCCGCTGGGTACGGCACATGCCATTCTCTGTGCCGGTGATTTTTTGGAGGGCAATGTCATTGTGGCCTTTGCCGACACCCTGTTTCGCAGTGATTTCAAAATGGACGCCAACAAAGAGGGAATCATCTGGGTAGAAAAGGTGAAAGACCCTTCGGCTTTTGGGGTAGTGAAACTGAATAGCGAAGGGGTGATTACCGACTTCGTCGAAAAGCCTAAGGAATATGTTTCAGACTTAGCCATTATCGGTATCTACTATTTCAAGGATGGAGTGTATCTCCGCAAAGAAATGCAGTATCTTGTAGATAACGACATCAAACAGAAAGGGGAATACTGGCTGACCGATGCTATGGAGAACATGAAAGCTAAGGGCACCAAGTTTTACAAAGGAGAAGTGTCTGAATGGTTGGATTGCGGGAATAAAGACGCCACCATTAACACCAACCAGCGGGTACTAGAATATCTGAGGAGCGAGAATTTAGTGAGTGAACAAGCAATTCTGGAAAATTCGTTGGTGATTCCTCCCTGCTTTATTGATGAAGAGGTAGTGATAAAAAACTCAGTGATTGGCCCGCATGTATCTATCGGCAAAGGTACGGTGATTGAAAATTCTGTGGTGAAGAACAGCATCATTCAATCCAAAACGATTGTTAAGAATAAGTTAATCACTCACTCTATGATTGGGAATAGTGTTAAAATTGAGGGCAAGTTCGACGAGTTAAGCCTCGGCGATCACAACGTGATTTGATATAGCATGCGCATTTTATTTTTTCTTCTGTTTCTAAGCACCTTCCATTTTGCTTTTTCCAACCCTTCTCAGGATGGGAAAAAGAAGAAAGGGAAAAAGGGTGACATATCTGTTTTGAATGATTCTACGACGATTCAGTTGGGCCGATTGTTACTGGATGCTGAAAAAGCTAAAGTCACGGAAGATTGGGAGGAGGCAATCCGCATTTTCAATGAAATACTTTCGCTGGATAGTAAAAATTCAAATGCGCACTATCAGTTATCACAGATTTATGCGTCACAACAAAAGCTGAGCCAGGCAGAAGAAGAGGCCCTGGCGGCTATCAAGCTCGATGCCAAAAACAAATGGTATCTGGAGTCGTTAACTGCCATATACATGGATCAGGGAAAAACCAAAGAGGCTGCGGAAGTTTATAAAACCCTGATTTCAAAATTTCCTCCGAACCCTGATTATTATCTCAATCTCGGCTTTCTCTATTCACGTACCGGACAGTTTGAACAAGCCATCAAGGTTTATGAGCAATTTGAAAAGAATTTTGGACTAGACGAGAACGTAGTAATGGAAAAGAAAAATCTTTTTCTGCGTCTTAATAAATTCAATGAAGCATTGAATGAAGTTCACAAACTGGTGGATGCCTTTCCCGGAGAGACTAGCTACATGATGATGGAGGCCGACTTATACCGTGCCAATAAGATGCGCGATCAGGCAACCGAAATTTATAAAAAAGTATTGGTACTGGAACCGGATAATGCTTCAGCACTTTTGGCTTTGGCAGAAATCGGCATGCAGGACGGCAACGCCAACGAAAGTATCAGCAGTATCAAAAAGGTATTTGAAAACCCAAATGTGGATGTGGATACCAAGATTCGAATCCTGTTTCCTTATATCCAATTCTGGGATTTGAAGAAAGAAAATAAGCAAGATGCTTTTGATCTGGCGGCTATTCTAGTTCGGGTTCATCCTGAAGATGCCAAAGCCTTTGCTATCAAAGGAGATTTATACTATCTGGACGAGCAGAATGAACCGGCACTGGAAGCCTATTTGCGGTCACTAAAATTGAACAAATCCGTATTCCAGGTTTGGCAACAGGTGATGGTGATCTATAATCTGCAGAAAGATTGGAGTAAGTTACAGCAGTTTTGTACAGAGGCGATGGAATATTTTCCCAACCAATCCATCATCTATCTTTTTAAAGGCGGAGCAGAATATCAACTGAAGGACTATGCTCTAGCAGTGAAAAGTTATTCGAAGGGGGAGAAAATGAGTGTAGAGAATGATAAACTTCGCGCACAGTTTTTCTCAAACATCGGAGATGCTTATCACAGCTTGAATCAACAGGAAGAGAGCGACAGCGCCTATGAAAAATCATTGCGACTGGATCCGGAGAATGCTTATGTACTGAATAACTACAGCTATTATCTTTCCATGCGTAAAACCAATCTGGAGAAGGCGAAGCAAATGAGCGCCTATTCCAATAAGTTGGTTCCGGGCAACTCTTCCTTTCTGGACACTTATGCTTGGATTCTTTTTGAGATGAAAGATTATGCGGGTGCTAAAGAATGGCAGGAGAAAGCGATGGCCGCCGATGGTGAAAAGAGCAGCACCATTTTGGAGCATTTTGGTGACATGCTTTTTATGTTGGGCAAGACCGATGAGGCGCTCAACTATTGGAGACAAGCCAAAGAACACGCCTCTGAATCGGAAACCCTAGATCGGAAAATTGCTGAGAGAAGGTATATCGAATAATTGAAGCCGAGGGGTCTTGTAAATGTCCACTAGGCATTTATTGCCAGCCAACTCATCAAACCAATACTAGCCTCCAGTGCATCTTCGTCTATGTTGAAGGTAGAGGTATGGAGACCCGATTCAATTCCCTTTTTCTGATTCCCAACACCAAACCGGTAAAAACATGATGGGATTTTTTGAGTATAATATGCAAAATCCTCACTGCCCAATCTGGATGGTATCCGGATGGCGCTGCTGGCACCTAGAAAATCTTCTGCTTGTCTTTTTGCCGTGGTGGTTATCTCTTCGTCATTGATTAATACCGGGTAGCCTTTTTGGATATTCACATCACATTCAGTGAGATATTTTTCTGATACCGCCTCACATACCGCCCGAATCTGAGCTTGAATGTTGGTGCGAATATCTTCATCAAAACAGCGGAGCGTACCTGCTATTTCTACCGTGTCAGGCACAATATTGGTGGCTCCTTTACCTTCGATTTTACCAAAGGACAGCACCACCGGTATTTGAGGATTAGTGAGCATCCGCAGTTCAAGGAGAATTTCGGAGGCAATGAGTAAAGGATTTTTCAGTTCTTCAATTTTAGCGGCATGTCCTCCCTTGCCAATCACCGTAAGATACACCTCATCGCTGGATGCCATAAACTTACCGCTGCAAAAACCAAACTTGCCCGCTTGGATTTCGGGAGAAACATGCAAGCCGAATATTTTCTCAGGGATAGGATTTTCCAGTACGCCCGCCTGAATCATCGCCTCGGCACCGCTCGGTATTTTTTCTTCACTAGGTTGAAAGATAAATTTAATGGTTCCCTCCAAATCATTTTTCAGTTCAGAAAGTATCATCGCTACTCCCAGAAGATTTGCTGTATGTACATCATGACCGCAGGCGTGCATCACTCCCTGGTTCTGCGAACAATAGGCCACCTCATTTTGTTCCTTAATAGGGAGAGCGTCCATATCGGCACGCAAGGCAATACATCTCTTCTTCGGATTTTTTCCTTCCAATAAGCCAACAACGCCCGTTTTAGCCACTCCGGTTTGCACTTTGATTCCCAGTATTTTCAGTTCATCAGCCACTAACTTGGAAGTGTGGATTTCATTCCAGCTTAATTCCGGGTGCGCATGAATTTTTCTCCGCAGTTCAATCACTCGTGAAAAGTATTTGGCAGAAAGATCTTTGATTCTTTTTTTCATCAAGCGAGCGCTTATTTAATTCTGATTTTATCCTGCACTATAAATGCACCGGTATAGAGCGTAATTACCTTTTGAAGATAGTAAGTAGCCTCGAGGCGGGTTCTGAAATCACCCACTCGGAGTTTATAATAAGGTGGTTCGTACTCAACATAGGAGATAATCTCCGGAAACTCCTTATACATGGCGGCCTTGGCCCGATATGCTTCATCTCGGATGTCGGTGTACATGATCTGTACTCTATAACCATCTACAAAGTCCTTCTTAGCGTTATAGCTTTTGTATTTGGAAAGCAGTTCCGTAATGGATGAGTCTTGATGAACACTAAAGTGGGAATTATTAGTCGTTAACGAATCTTGCGAAAAAAGATTCAAAGAAAAAGCAATCAAAAGCAATAAGGCAAATGAGCGGATCATGTTACAATGCTAACACTTGCCGAGCAGCCCAAGCGGTCTGCACCGGCTTCAACCAGTTTCATGGCAAAATCTTTATCCCGTATTCCACCGGAGGCTTTAATCTTGATGGATTTTGGAAGAAGGGAGCGGAGCAACTGTACTCCTTCCACTGTGGCACCCGGTTCGATAAAACCGGTGGAGGTTTTGACAAAGTCAACTGTCATTTCAGTGCAGAGTTCACAAGTCTTTACAATCTCTTCTCTTGTCAACAAGCCGGTTTCGAGAATCACTTTCAACTTCCCACCCCGTAATTGAACGATTGTGGCTGCACTGGTCAATTCATTTTTCAGGTAGTTCCAGTCACCGGCTTTCACAGCGATGAGGTTAATGACCATATCTATTTCATGAGCACCCTCATCTATGGCCCGACGAGCCTCTTCTACCTTTGCAGGGGTATGCGCATAACCCATCGGAAACCCGACTACTGTTGCCACTTTAACTCTGGAATCTTCCAGCCACAATCTGCATTTCCTTACAAAGTACGGTGGGATACAAACCGCCGCAAAACCATACTCCTTCGCTTCTGCACAAAGCTGCTGCACTTCTTTTTCAGAAGTATCTGCCCGCAATAGGGTATGGTCAATTCTGGATGCCAGATTCATTGGATGAAAATAAAAAATGAGATTTAATCATCTCCATTATTTGACAATTTAAGCCTCTTTGCCGTGGCAGTTCTTATATTTTTTACCGCTTCCACAGGGGCAAGGGTCATTCCGGCCTGTTTTTTCACCTACCCGAATCGGCTCTAATCTCTTTTCTTCCTCCTGCGGTGGTTCTTGCGAATTTCCTCTTGCCGGATTCGCCATTAAATCTCCTCTACTTTCCTGAATCTTTTTTGCGAATGATTTAGATTTCTGCTGGTCTGCATTTTGTACTTGTTCCGGACTGGATTGTGGCACCTGTCCTTTGAAAAGGAAGGAGGCAATATCTCGGTTTACGGTTCCAATCATAGAAGAGAAAAGATTGAACGCTTCCTTTTTATAAATAACAAGCGGGTCTTTCTGTTCATACGATGCTAACTGAACCTCTTGTTTCAAATCATCTACTGCACGAAGGTGGTGCTTCCATGCTTCATCAATCAAGGATAGTGTCGCTGTCTTTTCAAAATATGAAGTCAGATCTTTCCCTTCTTGTTTCAGCGTCTTTTCCAGATCAACCAAAACATTCATTCCTCTTTTGCCGTCGGTGAATGGCACGGATACCACCTTCACTGCGTCGCCTCTGGTTTGACGAATATCTTTCATTATCGGGAACATATTTTTGACGTAGTTCTCAGACTTGCGTTTGTACAATTCTTTGATCTCGGCAAACAATTTATCGGTCAGGACGCTTACTGTTTCTTTTTGGATTTCCTCTTGGGTGATGGTAGTATCCAACGAAAAGAACCGAATAGTATCGAGCTTAAAATTGTCATAATCTCCGGTTTCTCTGGCTGTCGAAGTCAATTCCTCGCATAGATCATAGAAACTGTTATTGATGTCTAGCGACAATTGCTCACCAAACAGCGCGTGTTTACGCTTCGCATAAATCACCTCCCGTTGCCGGTTCATCACATCGTCATATTCCAGCAAACGCTTACGAATTCCGAAATTGTTTTCCTCGACTTTCTTTTGTGCCCGCTCGATGGACTTAGAAATCATGGAGTGTTGAATCACCTCTCCTTCATCATAACCCATCCGGTCCATCACCTTTACAATTCGCTCGCTACCGAACAGGCGCATTAGCTCATCTTCCATAGAAACGAAAAATTGGGAGGTACCAGGGTCACCCTGCCGTCCGGCACGACCACGCAACTGTCGGTCCACCCGCCGCGAATCATGACGCTCAGAGCCAACAATTGCCAGTCCTCCAGATTTCACGACTTCCGCACTAATCTTAATGTCCGTTCCCCGACCTGCCATGTTAGTGGCGATAGTCACTGTTCCCGGATTGCCTGCTTCTGCAACGATTTCTGCCTCGCGCTGATGCTGCTTCGCGTTCAATACATTGTGTTTGATTTTACGGATGTTCAACATCCGTGAAAGCAATTCTGAAATCTCAACAGAAGTAGTTCCCACCAGTACCGGTCTGCCCGCTTGGGTCAACTTTACAATCTCGTCAATAATCGCGTTGAATTTCTCTCTTTTGGTTTTATAAACCAAGTCTTCCTTGTCATCACGAATAATCACTCTGTTGGCAGGAATAGTAGAAACCTCTAGTTTATAGATGTCCCAAAATTCTTGCGCTTCCGTTTCGGCTGTACCGGTCATGCCACAGAGTTTGTGAAACATACGGAAGTAGTTCTGAAGTGTGATAGTAGCCAGCGTTTGAGAGGCCGATTCTACCTTCACATTTTCCTTTGCTTCAATAGCCTGATGTAACCCGTCGCTGTAGCGTCTTCCATCGAGAATACGGCCGGTGTTCTCATCCACAATTTTCACCTTGTCATCCATCACCACATACTCATCATCCTTTTCAAATAGGGTATATGCTTTGAGCAGTTGTGAAACCGAATGAATTCGCTCGCTCTTTTCGCTAAAGTCACGCATCAAGGAATCTTTGCGCTCTATTTTTTCCTCCGACGACATTCCGGAAGTTTCTATTTCAGCAATGACAGAACCTATGTCGGGAATAATAAAGAAGTTAGGCTCTTCGCTGGCACCGGTGAGGAGTTCAATCCCCATTTCCGTCAGTTCAACGCTGTTATTCTTCTCATCTATATAGAAATATAACTCCTTATCTACAATGGGCATGTGCTTTTGCTGTTCACCGAGATAATGGTTTTCGGTGCTTTGCATAATCTGCCTCATACCAGGCTCACTCAGAAATTTAATGAGCGCATTGTTTCGTGGCAAACCCCGGTGTGCCCGATAAAGGGCAATTCCACCTTCGCCCTCTTTCTCTCCGCTCTTTCCTTCCTTGATTAAACGTTTGGCATCTGTCAAGAACTGATTGGTTACTCTCTTTTGTGCATCCACCAACTTTTGAATGCGCGGTTTCAATTCATAGAATTGTTTTTCATCGCCAGAATCTACCTGACCAGAAATAATCAAAGGGGTACGTGCATCGTCCACTAGCACAGAATCCACTTCATCTACCATCGCATAATGATGTTTTCGTTGCACCATTTCGTCGGGACTATTCACCATGTTATCACGCAAATAATCGAAACCAAATTCATTATTGGTTCCATAAGTGATATCAGCGAGATAGGCATGGTGTCTGGCTTCGGAATGTGGTGGGAATTTGTCAATACAATCCACCCGTAATCCTAAAAACTGGAAAATAGGACCGTTCCATTCACTATCTCTTCGTGCCAAGTAATCATTTACCGTAACGATATGAACTCCTTCACCTGCCAGACCGTTGAGGTATGCCGGAAGCGTTGCCACCAAGGTCTTTCCTTCACCGGTAGCCATCTCTGCAATCTTTCCTTCGTGCAGTACCATACCTCCGATTAATTGTACATCGTAATGCACCATGTTCCATTTCACTTCGCTGCCTGCTGCCAACCAAGTGTTAGCATAACTGACCTTTTCTCCATCAATCTTTATATTTTGAAACTTAGCGGCCAGTTCCCGATCCAGGTCGGTAGCCGTTGCTTCAAGAAAACTATGGTTGGAAAATCGGTAGGCGGTTTCTTTTACTACGGCAAACGCCTCGGGAAGGATTTCCTTTAGAACCTCTTCGATTTTCTTATCCCGTTCCTTGCGCAGTTCATCCACTCTTTTATAGAACGTATCCTTCTCCTGTAAATCTTCTTCTGCTTCTGCTTTTTCCTTTAGATCAATTATTTCCTTGTCCACCTCTGTCAGGTGTTCGGCAATGCGTTGTCTGAAAACTTGTGTTTTGTTCCGCAGTTCATCATTGGTCAAGGGCTTGAGCAATTCATAGGCCTCATTGATTTGCGCCACCACGGGCTGCATTGTTTTATATTCTCGGTCGCTCTTGCTGCCAAAAATTGATTTTGCTAAGTTGTCTAAAAAGCCCATGAATTTATTCTTGATTTATACTTAATCGTTTGGTCGGAAAACATATTTCCAAAAGGGGCGCTAAAATAACATAACGCCTTTAAATCAGGGGAGGTGAGATTGTCAAATAAATAGTGGAGATATCGCGGCTCCTGATACATTCGCACAAAAAAATAGCAGGATGAATGTACTTCTATTAGGATCGGGTGGCCGAGAGCATGCTTTTGCGTGGAAAATCAGCCAAAGCAAATTTTGTGAAAAATTGTTTATAGCCCCTGGAAACGCAGGAACAGCCCGGCATGGCAAGAATATAGCCATAGATATTAATGACTTTACAAGCATCGAGGAGTTTTCAATAGAAAATGAAATTGGCCTAATCATAGTTGGCCCCGAAGACCCACTGGTGAATGGCATTTACGACTATTTCCAAAAAGAGTCCTTAAAACATATTCCGGTCATCGGCCCTTCAAAAATGGGGGCTATGCTGGAGGGTAGCAAATCTTTTGCAAAGAAATTTATGCTCCGGCATAGAATCCCGACAGCAACTTATGCAGAGTTTTCGGCCGAAACTTTGGAGGATGGTTTCGACTTTATTGATGAACAAGTTCCGCCTATAGTGATTAAAGCAGACGGGCTAGCTGCCGGAAAGGGAGTGTTGATTTGCGAAAGTCACATGGAGGCAAAGGATTCTCTCCGCGATATATTAGAGGCAAACAAGTTCGGCAAGGCGGGAACTCGTGTAGTGATTGAACAGTTTTTAAAGGGGATCGAATTCTCCGTTTTTGTATTGACCGATGGCGAGCATTATAAAATTCTTCCCAATGCCAAGGACTACAAGCGAATCGGCGAAGGAGATACGGGTTTGAACACCGGAGGCATGGGCTGTATTTCTCCAGTACCTTTTGTGGGCAAAGAAATGATGCAAAAAGTAGAGGAGCGAGTGATTATTCCTACGGTAAATGGTTTGAAGGAAGACAATATTATTTATAAGGGCTTCATATATATCGGCTTAATGAGCGTGGGAGGAGAGCCATTCGTTATTGAATACAATTGTCGGATGGGCGATCCAGAAACCGAAGTTATTTTCCCCAGAATCAAATCTGACTTTTTGAAACATTTAACCGCATTAGCGAATGGTCGTTTATCAGAAGAAATAATAGAAATAGATGAACGCGCAACAGCCACTGTGGTAGCGGCATCGGGTGGTTACCCCGGCAACTATGAAAAAGGGAAGGAGATCTCTGGATTAGAAACCCCACATAGTGACAGTATTATTTTTCATGCCGGAACAAAACAAGAGCAAGGGAAAATACTGACCAACGGGGGACGAGTACTCACGGTAACCTCCTTTGGAAAAGATATTCAGGAGGCGACCAAGCGATCTAACCTCGCTATGGAGCAAATCCATTTCGACGGAATATACTATCGAAAGGACATAGGCTATGAATTCTGATAGGTAAGTACCGGTTTACGATTCCTGTAAATGCTCGGTTTTGTCGCTATACTCCATAATGATTCTAATCGAAGTATTGCTGGGCTGTTTCATCTTGCCATTCAATAAGCCTTTGGCTTCCAGCAGCTCTTCCAATTCCGTATGAAGTGATTCATTCAGAACAAGTTCCCTCGCAATCAATTCACGCTCTGCTTCCGTGGTTTCACCATACAGGTGACGAACTAATAATTCTTGTGTAAAGTTTGTTTTCATAGTTTTGATTTATACCTCTAAAACGAACCTTCGGGAATA
The DNA here is from genome assembly GCA_016722375.1 of Bacteroidota bacterium. Lineage (NCBI taxonomy): Bacteria > Pseudomonadati > Bacteroidota > Bacteroidota bacterium. The sequence continues at coordinate 74,523 of JADKJG010000012.1, forward strand.
TATTGTATGGATTAAAAAAGATTTTTTCCGAGAGTAGCTTTCTCTCTTTCCAAGGCTGGTTTGTGTGTTTCCGCCACAAACTTTCCTATTTCTGCTGCTGACTTAGGTGTTTTCGTCACAGAATTACCTGTTTTCGTCGCGGTTTTGCCTATTTCTGTGGCGAATCTCCCTATTTTTACGACAGACTTAGGTATTTCCACCACGGACTTCCATGTTTTCGTGATGGACTTCCCTATTTTTGTCGAGGACTTCCCTATTTCTGTGGCAGTTTTGCCTATTTCTGCGACAGAAACAGTCTGGGAATTTGCGGAAAGATGGCTAATTAACAGAAAAACGTGAAAAAGCGGTATATATCTGAGAGAAACCGAATGCATAGTCTCTATAGCCATTCAAAAATGTCTGTTTTTAGATGAAGTAGATAATTCAACAAGGCACCTCCACTTAACCTTTCAGGTATATCGCAACCATGAAAAGCGAGAATTAAGCCGCTTTACTTTTAGTGGCCTTCACCGTGCGCTTGCGCGTTTCTGTAAGAAGTGTTTTTTGCTCCGCTTTACTCATAAAATCTAATATCCTATAAAGGTGATGGATTTTGTTTTATTGAAAAAGCCTTCCAAAACCCAACTCAATGACTCTCATACCTTATCCGGAGGTTCATAAACCTATTCATTTAGTTTTGTGACCCGGCAGCACAATGCCAAATGACATGGAGTTTTGACAAATTTAGAATTTGTCAAAACTTTGTCGTAGCTACTCGAACGCATTGAAGCAGTATTATTAGGAGCGGCCTGTTATTCATTTGGTCGAAAAGTGATTACCCTTCCTTTTGTGCAAGAGGCTCGACTACGCTTTCGGATGCGCCTGCTTGTAGATGTTTTTGAGCTTCTCGATAGTATTGTGAGTATAAACCTGCGTGGCAGCGAGGCTGCTATGTCCTAATAATTCTTTCACGGCGTTGATGTCCGCCCCTTGGTTCATGAGGTGCGTAGCAAAAGTGTGGCGGAGTACGTGCGGACTTTTCTTGTCAACGGTAGTTATCAGGCTAAGATATTTTTTGACAATCAGATAGACCGAAGTAGGCTTCATTTTCTTTCCCTTTTCATCCACCACCAAAAAATTATCTGTTGGGTCTGATATCAATTGTCTTTTGTTTTCGATAAAGCGTTGGATAGATTTCTTCAAGTCAGGATGCAGTGGGATGATTCGTTCCTTATTGCCTTTACCCAACACCTTGATTTGTGATTGGTAAAAATCAATATCGCTTTCGCGCAGATGGATGAGTTCGCTGCGGCGGATGCCCGTGCCGTAAAATATCTCCAAGATTATTTTATCACGATGCCCTTCATAGCCTTCCGGAAATTCCATTTGTCCCAATAGCTTTTCCATAGCCGGTAACTCTACAAATACCGGAAGACGTTTGGAGGTTTTGGGCGTTTGAACTTTGGCTAAAGGATTTTTTTTGAGCAGACCTTTCCGCATCAGGAATTTATAAAAGGACTGGAGCGAAGAAATTTTACGGTTGATAGAACGGGGGGTTATTTTCCTTTCCATCATGCTCACCATCCAATTGCGCACGGAGGAGTGTGTGGCATCCTGAATTTCGCGGTCCTCATTTTGTTTGATAAAATCACCAAACTGTTTCAAATCATTGCGATAGGACTCCAGCGTGTTGTGCGAATACCGTTTTTCGTATTCAATATAATTGAGGAAAGACTGAACAGGTGACTGCATGATTCAAAGATAGAACGCATATCTGTATGGCAGATTGCACTTTTCAACTTATGGAGGGGCTGATGGGTAAAATAGCCACCAGTGCTATTATTGCTGTTCCTTTCTATTTTAGTCGCGCAATTTGAAGCATAATGAACTCCCTATGGATGTGGTACAGGAATTAATAGAAATACTGAAATATACTTTGCCGGCACTGATCGTTTTTCTGACGGCCTATAAGTTGCTGTCAAGCTATATGCAGAAAGACGCGCGAGGCAAGGCGCTGGAACTCAAGATGCAACGCGATAAAGAAATTGTCTTGTTGCGCTTGCAGGCGTATGAAAGGCTGGCTCTCTTTTTAGAACGCATCACTCCGGTGAGTGCTATTTCAAGAGTGCGAAAACCTGATATGCTCTCCTCGGAATTGCAGTATGCAGTTATAAAAAACATTCGAGAGGAATATGAACACAACCTTTCGCAGCAGATTTATGTTTCTTCCAATGCCTGGAACCTGATTGTAGCTGCCAAAGAAGAAATGTTGAAGACCATCAACCTGATCGCCAATCAGTTACCCAACGATGCCTCAGCAAGCCATCTTATCAATGCTATCTTCACTGGAATTGAAAGAGCGAACGCTCCGCTTCCTACGGAACAAGCATTGGAGTTTTTGAAAGCTGAGTGCCGGGAATTATTTTAAGCAAAGAATAAACTATGAGCAAAAAATTTATAACCGATTCTGGTATTGAAATACAACGAACCTATTCCCCATATAAAGGAGAGGTGGGGGAGCCGGGGAAATTTCCTTTCACCCGTGGCATTCATCCCGAAGCCTATCGAAGCAGGTTATGGACTATGCGCCAGTATGCAGGTTTCTCGACGGCAGAGGAAAGTAATAAACGGTATCATTATCTGTTATCGCAGGGAGTGATGGGTTTAAGTGTAGCCTTTGATTTACCTACACAAATAGGCTATGATTCTGACCATGCGCTTGCAGAGGGGGAAGTGGGTAAGGTTGGTGTAGCGATTGATTCGTTGGAAGATATGGAGCTGCTCTTTAAGGACATTAAACTTGAAGATATTTCTACGTCTATGACCATCAACTCTACGGCCTACATTCTGTTGTCCTTATATATCGCACTCGCCAAAAAGCAGGGTGCAGATTTGAAAAAAATTACGGGCACGATTCAGAATGATATACTCAAGGAGTACGCGGCACGTGGAACATACATCTATCCTCCTAAGCCTTCCATGAAAATCATCACCGACATTTTTGAATACTGCAATCAGGAAGTTCCAAAGTGGAATACGATTTCGATTTCCGGCTATCATATCCGCGAAGCAGGCTCTACGGCAGTTCAAGAGATAGCCTTTACTCTTGCCAACGGAAAAGCATATTGTCAGGCGGCACAAAAAAAGGGATTGGATATCAACCAATTCGGTCAGCGCCTGTCTTTCTTCTTTAATGCGCACAACAATTTTTTTGAAGAGGTGGCTAAGTTTCGTGCAGCTCGGAGGATGTGGGCAAAGATTACCAGCGAATTGGGAGCTACGGATGCGCGGGCACAAATGCTACGCTTTCATACACAAACAGGAGGCTCTACTTTAACTGCACAGCAACCAAAAAATAATATTTCACGAGTGACACTTCAAGCGCTCGCATCTGTATTAGGAGGAACACAATCTCTCCATACTAATGGATATGACGAAGCCCTTTCGCTCCCAACAGAAGAAGCAGCTAAAGTGGCGCTGCGCACTCAGCAAATTATTGGATATGAAAGTGGTGTTACTGAAACAGTGGATCCCTTGGCAGGTTCTTACTTTATAGAAACCCTTACAGACCAGATAGAGGAAGAAGCTTGGAAATATATTCAGCGTATAGATGAAATGGGAGGTAGTGTTTCGGCTATTGAACAAGGCTTTATGCAGAATGAAATTGCCCGAGCTTCTTATCAGTTTCAGCAGGCCGTAGAAAACAAAGAAAAAATTATTGTGGGGGTCAACCAATTCGTAGAGAAAGAAGCAGTACCTACTGGCTTACTGCGAATTGATGATTCCATTCGCAAAGTACAATCGGACAAATTAGCCACATTACGTTCAAAAAGAAATCAGGTGGAAGTAACTGCTTCGTTGGGAAAAATCAAACAGGCAGCGAAAGAAGATAGAAACCTAATGCCCTTGGTAATCCAAGCCGTAGAGTCATTGGCTACTCTGGGAGAAATTGCTGATTCGCTTCGCGAAATTTATGGAGAATATCAAGGATAGCCTTAAATAATGTCCTGCCGCATGTAGTAAAATTCCTCCGCAAAAGAAGAAGTAGGGGGAAGTATTTTTTCGGTTTTCATACTATTTTTTTACTGAAAAGATTTTTTTAAAAAATGTTTTGCTGAAAATTTTTTTGTGCACATTCTTTTGTTCATTTTCACGTCATCAAAGACACACCCAAATAAAAACCCCACGAATATAAATATGAACAGCATGAAGGAAAAATCGGCAAATAGTGTTTGGAACAATTGCATGGAAATCATTAAGGACAATGTAAATCCACAAAGTTTCAAAACTTGGTTTGAACCGATTAGACCGGTAGAGTTGAATGGAACTGTACTGACTATCCAAGTGCCTTCGCAGTTTTTTTATGAATGGTTGGAAGAACATTACGTAGCTCTGTTGCGCAAAACGGTTAAACGTGAGTTGGGTAATCACGCACGGTTGGAATATCGGATTGTTGTAGAGAACTCTTCTAATGGAAATTCACCCTCCACAGTGGATTACCCAAATTATAATGCAGGAAATTCCGGAAATCCTGAAGTAGGGTTTCCTTACTTCTTAACGGGCAATCAAATTAAAAACCCATTCATTATCCCCGGACTCAAGAAGATCAACATAGACTCACAACTGAATCAGAATTACAACTTTGATTCGTATGTAGAAGGAGACTGCAATCGTTTGGCGCGAAGTGCAGGGTATGCCGTAGCTCAAAAGCCAGGTGGCACTGCTTTCAATCCGCTCGTTATATATGGAGCCGTGGGTTTAGGTAAAACTCACCTCGTGCAGGCTATTGGAAATGAGGTGAAGCAAAACTTCCCTAATAAGACAGTACTATATGTATCAAGCGAGAAATTTACCAACCAGTTCTTTGATGCAGTAAAAAATAATTCGGTGAATGATTTTGTACACTTCTATCAATTGATAGATGTATTGATCATGGACGACATTCAGTTTTTTGGCAACAAAGAAAAAACACAGGATATCTTCTTCCACATTTTCAATCACCTGCATCAAAGTGGAAAACAGTTGGTGCTCACCTCGGATCGTCCTCCACGTGATTTGGAGGGGATGGAAGAAAGATTGCTCTCTCGTTTCAAATGGGGATTGAGTGCTGATTTGCAGATTCCTGATTTTGAAACCCGTATAGCCATCTTGGAAAAGAAAATGTATGCTGACGGTATTGAACTTCCCCGCGAGGTGGTGGAGTTTGTTGCCTATAACATCAACACCAACATCCGCGAATTGGAAGCGGCACTTATCTCTTTGCTCGCTCAGGCTTCCCTGAATAAGAAGGATGTAGATTTAGATTTAGCAAAGAAAATTATTAAGAACTTTGTCAAGAGTATCTCCAGAGAGGTTTCTATTGACTACATTCAAAAAACTGTTTGTGATTATTTCACCGTTCCGGTGGACATGTTGCGTGAAAAGACCCGGAAGCGAATGATTGTTCAGGCGCGCCAACTGTCTATGTACCTCGCAAAAAATTATACAAAGAATTCTCTCAAAGTGATTGGAAAGCATTTTGGTGGAAGAGATCATTCCACCGTCATTCACTCATGCCAAGCAGTTCAAAACTTGATGGATACCGATCAGGAATTTAGAGATGCGGTGAACGATATTCAGAAGAAAATTCAAATGAGCATTTCTTAATAGGAATGTCTGCCTTAAATAAAAAAAACCCGTCGAAAGACGGGTTTTTTTATTTTCTGATTTCAGAAAGAAAAGTAGCTTATTCTGCTACTACTTCAAAAGCTACTTTCACCTTTGTGGCTAGAACCTAGGCCCACTTCAGCGGTATAACTTCCAATTGCTTTTACTTCTCCTTCAATCACAACAATCTTGCGGCGATCTACCTCGACTTGTAATTGAGCCTTGATTGCTTCTGCAATATGATAAGGAGAAACGCTTCCGAAAATCTTTCCGGTAGTGCCTACCTTTGCTCCAATCTTGACAACTGCTGATTGAAGACGAGCTGAAATTTCGTTGAATTGTTCCAACAACTTAGCTTCACGTTTGCCTTGCCCTTTGATTCTTTGCTCTAACTGTGCCAGGTTTCCCGCATTCTTCACTACTGCAAATCCTTGCGGAATCAGGTAATTCAATCCATAGCCTGGACGGACTTTCACAACATCGTCGGCAAAGCCCAGTTTGTCTACATCTTTTATAAGAATAACTTCCATTGTTTACGTTTTTATTGGTTAAACCATTATTTCAACAAGTCGGCTACATAAGGCAGAATGCCAATATGACGAGCGCGCTTGACTGCCTGAGCCACTTTGCGTTGATACTTCAACGAATTGCCGGACAAACGACGAGGCAAAATTTTACCCTGTTCGTTGATGAACTTCAATAGGTAGTCGGGATCCTTATAATCAATATAGCGAATACCGCTCTTTTTAAAACGGCAATACTTTTTCTTTATCAAGCCGATTTTTGTAGCGGCTAAAAACCGGATGTCTTTTCCTTTTGGTTTACTCATGATGCTGTCTCCTCTTTAGTTTCGGCATTAACTTTTTTGTTTCTTCCTACCAATCCGGCGCGCTTGTCGTCGTTATACTTTACAGCATACTTGTCAAGCTTAATCGTCAGGTAACGAAGAATGTTTTCATCGCGACGAAAGGCCACTTCCAAGGTGTCCACAGCTTTGCCGCTGCCCCGGAACTCCAGCAAATGATAGATGCCGGTGGTTTTCTTCTTCATCGGATACCTTAAATTTTTAAGTCCCCAATGTTCTTCGTGAACCATCTCAGCTCCCTGGGACTTGAGAAGATCAATATATCCTTTGATCGTCTTCTTGGTGTCGTCTTCCGATAACACGGGAGTGAGAATAAATACTGTTTCGTACTGTGTCAGCATGTTTCTCTGCTTTTATGCCCACCGTAGCTTTATCGCAATGGCGGACGGGTTATAAAAAATGGACGGCAAAGATATTCCGATAGCCCGAATTTCCAAATACCCGACCAGAATCGGCTTTAATTTAGAAAAGCCCGTGAGGGGGCCTAACCATGTGGAAAGAAACTTTCTGGTCGTTCAAAAGGCTCGATTACTTTAGCAATACGTTATGCTTTTGCCCTATTATCAGGATAAACTTATGGAAGTAGGTTGCGATGAGGCCGGTCGGGGTTGTTTGGCAGGTCCGGTATATGCGGCTGCTGTGATCTTGCCGAAAGATTTTAAGAACCGGGAACTGAACGACTCGAAGAAGCTTTCGCGCAAACAAAGGGAGGCCCTTAGACTGATTGTCGAAAAGGAGGCAATAGGCTATGCGGTTGCTAGTTTCGATAATCTGAAAATTGACCAAATCAATATTTTGAACGCTTCGATCTTAGCTATGCACGAGGCACTGAGGCAGATCAGGGAAAAGTTTGGGTTGATATTGGTGGACGGCAACCGATTCAAACCCTTTAAGAAAATTCCTTACCAAACTATTGTTCAGGGAGATGGAATATATATGAGTATCGCGGCGGCATCTATTCTCGCCAAAACATACCGCGATGAATTTATGGAGCAAGCGCATCACCAATATCCTGTTTATAACTGGCACTCAAACAAAGGCTACGGTACAGAAACACACCGAAAGGCTATTATGGAACATGGTTATTCCCCTCTTCATCGCAGGAGTTTCGTATTGAAAGAAATGCAGCTCAGGATTCTCTGATTAAACCATTAAATAGCCAGTTAGAAGTTTAAAGTTTGGTTTCTGACAAAGGGGAGAAGGTTATTTATTAGGGCGTAGCAAAATATAGGTCAAGGGCAATAGTTGCATTTTCCGACTTTGTGCCTTCTCAGATTAGTTAATTCGGCAATAGTTCTTGTCTATAAATTAGGTGTTACAAAGGGAGCCAGGTCGCCTACCCGATTGTCCAGATTTGGCGAGTCATCATGTCTTTCAGTATTTTGTTCTCGATGAAATCAAGGTTGCTTACGAATTGTTTATTGTCATTTCATTGCCGTGAAGGCAGGTTAATGCCGCCTTGTTGGTTTTTAAAGATGAGCAGCCGGAGATCTTTGATGCCTACGTTCAATATATCAATCACAAAATATCGGCAGTCCAAATTCGGGAGTCTCCTCATTTAAAACCCTATACGAATAACTGGGTTCAAGACCTTACGCCCGCACAACTCTTGGCAGCACGGAGGAATAATGGCAATGCTACCTCAAAACACAAAGAGCACGTATCTGATAAATAGTCAAAGTGGAAGGGGCGAGTACAAAAAAGCAAAAGATGACTTTTTCAGCGAATCAGTGCTTATCTTCGCGTAATCAGCACACATCTTGACAAGAAGTGTGCTGATTAGGAGAAGAAGTGTGCAGCTTTAGACAAGAAGTGTGCTGATTTAGGGAAGAAGTGTGCTGCTTCGCACTAGATGTGTGCTGATTAGCACAGAATCAGCACAAGATAGCGCGCAATGTGTGCTGATTCGCTGAAGATGTGTGCAAATGAGAAAATGATAGGTGTTTTTGGCCAATTTAGCGGATTTGATTTGACAGTTTTTCCGTTTTATCAAAGTTTAGTGAGCAGACCCTCTAAAGTCATTTAATACAAGCTATATTTTCCCCACGAAGAAGTGTGGTGTTGTAACTCCACATTTCATATCAAAACGGCAGGTGTTTTGATTACTACCTGTGTCTGGTATATATTTATGACTAAAAATATTTTGAATGTAGAAATACAACCAAAGCGCATAACACAAAGCCTACTGAGAAGATTTTATAATCAAAACCTATGTAATAGAGTTTTTCTGAATTAACCCACGATAAGATAAGAATAGCCGTATTTCCCGTTAACAGACATAATGGTACTGCCGATAAGCCGTATGTTGGAATCGTAAAGAAAAGTAGGCTGAGATTTAGAACTGTTCCAATAAAAAAGATAATGGTGTTGTATTCAGTCTTCTTCGTTATGCCGGCACCTATTGCCGAAAAACGCAGAATTATTTCTTTTATTCCTACCGAAAATGCGAGTACCCCTATGTACTTGATGCCTTCCATATACCTTTCATTAGCCAGCAGTTTGACCAATAGATGAGAAAACAAGGTCATGGCAATAATCATGGCAAAAGTGGCTAAGGAGGCATAAGTCTGGGCTTTTTTGTATATCTGCTTATGATGAGGTTTTTCAAATACTTCCCAGAAGTAAGGTTCCCATATCATTCTTATTACAGCGTAGCTAACAGTAATTAAACCGGCAATCTTCAATGCAAATGAATAGATTCCTATTTCCTTTAGGGACAGATGCGAGAGCATAATAAATCGGTTCAAACTGGTGTTGCCCCATGAAATGATAACCACTGGAACCAAAGGGAGTGAAAAGCGCAGCATATCCCGGGTAAAAGGGGTCTTTAATTTGAAACCCAAATATTTTCTCCAATAGAAGAGTAAAAGACTTAACGTAATCCCGTATCCGGTAAACTCTCCAATGAATATTCCCTGAATACCAACCTTCTTGTACAGAACAAAAAACAATATAAATCCCAGAACCGAGGTGGTTTGAAACACACTAAGGAGGGTGTAAGCCAAAGGCTTTTTTCGGTATCTAAGCGCCAGACTAAATAAGGAGACCAGATTGATTAGGGGCAATTTCGCGACGGCTAATAAAAGAAGCAAGTGTTGTTCCTGCGACCCAAACATGAGTACAGAGATTTGTTTGGAAAAGATAGCAACCAATATTACCAGCGTTATGGAGCACAAGAATATAATCGTTACCGCATTGGAGATTAGATCCCTTTTTGCATCGTCCGTTTTTGCTGTATAATAGAATCTCGCCACCGATGACTCCAGTTGTAACATCCCAACGACCGATAACAATGTTACTAAGGTGACAACTACGTCAATTGTGCCATATTCTGCCGGAGGGAATACTTTGGTATAAAGTGGAATAAGAATAATCCCCAAGAGATTGTTGACGCCGAAAGAGACTCCGTAAATGAGAAAGTCCTTGAAATGCCTTTTGATTTGGCTAAGCATTTCTCGAATAGATTTCTATGGACTCCACTGATTGCTGTAAACTATAATTAGCTAAAAATAAATCGCTTTCTGAAGAAAGCAGGCCCCCTGCATAGAGGGATGTGTTGATCAGAACAACCGCAGGGTTGTAGCGATCAATGTGGTCTATTATCCAGTTGGGAGAGATAATTTCAAAACTATTATTAAACTGAATCTGAAAGGCTGCTTTATCTTTATAGTAATTGGTTATGCAGGGCATGAGAGGTGAAAACTTAGAGGCAGATAAAATTTTCATCAATTGGTAATCATTTGAAGTAATCGTTTGGTTGGGGATTGAAATATCGTCCAAAACACGAAGCACTCTTTCAGGAAGACTTCCTTTATCTCCTGGCTTTTTATCCGATGAATATTTCCTATTGCCAAAAACATAAACTGAAATAAACAGTGCCCAAAATCCGGAATATATCAACACCCATTTCATGGGAAATATCAGAATGAACATCAGCGTAGCGACAGGGAAGGTGAATTCAAGATAGCGTTGTGGCTCTCCCAAAAAGCGCGTCCAGCGGAATGAGGTGAGAACAAAAGCCAATAGGGCGATTACCAGTAATTTTGCAAGCACATTCAGGATGGATGTTGTATGTAGATCTGTCGCAGGAGTGAAAAAATAGAACACCCCGACTGACATCCAGATAAAGGGCATTCCATAGATGAATTCTACCACCGGATTTGTGAGCATGTAATTTAATGCCCTTATTTTACGAGGTTCTTCTTTCAGTTTTTTCCAAAAATCATATACCAAATCCCTCCAGATACTGTACCGGGTTTTGAGGATGAAAATCTCTCCCAAAAACAAGGCATAATTTCTTTTATGATTGAATTGCCCGATTACGAAATTTTTAGCAACGCGGGGGAGAATTAAAAAATAGGAGCCGAGGGCTAGAACCGGCAACAATAAGAGTTCAGGCACTCGAAAGAAAAGAACTATAAAAGGCAAAGTGAGTAATACAAATTGAATGGCCATTTGGCTTAGTAGAAATATGACGAAAACGGCGATAAAAAGGGCAGCAAAGAGCCAGAGGGAAGGATTCAAAAGATAGGCCACTAGCAGATAGATATAAATTTGCCCGGCTAAAAGACCGACACCACGAGCAGACAGTCCCATGTTTTTAGCGTTCCAAATGACATAGCTGAAAGGGAATAGATTGAAAACCAGGTTGGCCAGCAAATATTGTATATCGGGAAAGTGGAGAATGGATTGCATCCAAAACAGAAAGGAATTAAACGCCACTATCTCAAGCAGCTTGACGATTCTGCTTACCCAAACAAATTGTTGGGTGTAAACAGTTTCGGGTAGGAAAGATAGAATCCAATGGTACAGTTGTGGATAGGCTACATTATGCTCGTTCTTACTTGAAATATAATCTGTAAGAAAACGATGGGTTTTTTTGATACGGTTTATTATGCTGACATGCACTGCGTGGTCAGATCCCTGCGAATTTCGGACTCCGACAAAGAAAATGAAAAAAAAGATTGGGGGCAAGAATATATACGGCGACGAACCAGTTCATTAACTTATTATTATTCGGAGGCCGGAAAAGTACTCCATTAAAGTAGTTTAAACATTATCCCAACCGAAAGCCAACAGTTTTAAAAAAATCAAAAGCACGTATTTCTTCTCCGCAATAGGTAACATCTTTCGCTAGAATAACTCCATTTCCGCATTTTATCAAAACACCTTGCTCAGGGATTTTTGCCACAACTTGACCGGTTATTGAAAAATAGGAGGGTGACTTCCAAGGGCTTGCTTTTTTAATTACCAGTTTCTCGCCCTTATAATAGGTAAATGCGCCTAGTGTGTAGGGCGGGGTTAATGCTCTAATGTGATTAAATACTCTTTCCGCATTCCAATTCCAATCTATTTTTCCGTCTTCCTGTCTGCGACGACAGACATAGATAGCGTCTTCTTCTCTTTGAGGTATGGATTTCTTTTCTCGGTGTATTTCAGAAAGTATGGTAGCAATATTTTCAGTGATATATTTTTCCAGACGTGATTGAATGGTAAGAATGTCATCAGCAAGCTCGATAGTTGTTAGATACTGATGAAAAATAGGACCGCTGTCAATACCGGCATCAGCTTGATGAATAGTAATGCCCGTTTTTTCTTCTCCATTGATAATTGACCAGACAAAACCATGAAAGCCACGGTAACGTGGCAATGGTGCATAATGTGTGTTGATGAAAAGATATTTATGAAGGTATTTTTGAGAAATCAGCGGAGGGTAGCTCAACATGAAAATAGCATCAAATTGAAATTGCTCAACTTCTGAATAATGGGCAATAACAGGTATCTTATGATGGTTTGCAAACGCAATTAATGGTTTACCGCTTTCAAAATTGCTATGATCAACTCCCACCGCCACAATTTCAAATCGCGAAGAGTGTGCATGCAAAATACACAGGATGTCTTCCAGCACTTTTCCTGCGCCGAGTATAATAAGTTTCATTTTTGATTCCACCTGTGTACTATCTTTAAATATGATTCTAATCTAACAAAAGGATTAATAGGAATATGCACTTCTCTGGCTACATGTGTTCTGCCAAGTTCCATTTCAGCTGCTAGCTCTTGTTGAATCGAAAAAAAATCGAGGGTATTAAAGCCATACATAAATGGGTTGGCGTTTTTGTCATCAGCATAAATTGCAGTAGAAATATTTTTTTTAAGAGTTTGATAAATGGATACGCGTTTTTTCTTCAACTCAGGAACTACGGGTAGCCACTTCTTTAATTGTTGATATAGAACTGTATCGTCAATACCTTTTATCCCTCTCTCTTTGAATGATAAAACGCCGCCATACTTAAACGGAAATATCTTTGTAAGAGAATAAACCGCAAAATCGCCAATGCTGCCCAGTCTGACTCCAGAAGCTGAATAAGAATCAAAAGACGAGATACAATCTTCAATGAGCGGAATGTTAAGATCATTAGCTGTCTTCCGAAGACTCATTAATTCAGGATGAGGAAATCCATACGTATGAATAACAAATATTGCTTTGGTCTTATCGGTCAAGACACGTGAAAGTTTGCAATAATTAAATACCGTTGCACTCACACAAGTACTTACATAGCTCGAACCGGTGGTCGTGGTAATAAATACTTCATCTTCCCACGTGAGATACAAATACTCTACTATAGCCCGAATCGCAGCTGTTCCACTCTGAAACAATTCATATTCATTGCCCGTAATTTCTTTTAAATCGCTACTTCCTATTGCGTCAAACTGAGCCAATGCTTCTTCCGGCGATTGTTGGTTCTCACTCAATTGATCTAGAGGAAGTAAGCGAATCATATTAACTCCAGTTTTAAGGAATGTCTGAAATATCCATTCGCACCAAAACTTTCTTTAAACTGAAAAATATTTGCGCGTGCTTGCATATTGACGGAAGAAGTGCCAAAATCAAAATATTCAAATCCTTGACGCTGTGAATTCAATAAAGTCTCATAGATTAACAAACTAAGACCTTGTTTATTTGCAGTTTCCGGATCACTTGCAAGGTAAAAAGATGAATCCGTTTGTTCGTTGATTCGAACATGACCAATACCGGCTAGTGGCTTTCCTTCAAAGTAAGCTACATCACACCAAAAATTACGGGGGAATGTTTTACTCAAGTAACTCCACTCTTCAAAGGTGTGAGTTGATTTGGTGCCATGTTTAGCATAAGTTAGTTCAAGTACTTTCCAAAAATCTTCTAATTTGGCATTTAATATAATTTCGACACCCTCCTTTCTCCCTTTTCGTGCCATATTACGAGCATTGGAAGTAAAGAGGTTATCTTCTAAATCTACATCTTTCAATTTTAATATACTAGCAATATCCGAATTGGAAAAACTAAACCCAATTTCTAAAAGAGCAAAATTCAACGTTTCAGAAAAATTTCGACAAAGAATACTTACGGGAGGAGTGATAATGCACTCTCGTATTTCTTTCTCAATCAAATAAGATTTTAATGTAGAAGCTACTTTTGCAGCATCCCGATAACTCAAAGCCTTATTTGTGACTATTCCTCCGAAACTTCCTCCATATGGAGACTTAGCTATTTTTTTTTCGCCCACATTAAATACCGCCATAGGCATCACAGAAAAAATGTGTTCCCCTTTCATCCACATTAGATGGTTTTCTTTATCGCTAAATTTCTCTTGATGGTATTGGAGAAAATCAAGCCGATGAAAGATTGTGCCGCTATTTGCTTCTGAAACAAACCGGTTCCAGCGATCAAAATAAGTAGGAGTATAAGGCTGTAAGTTTAAATCGGCCATATCATTTTCGTGTATTTATGTCCGGCTCCTGAAAGGATTTTGGTGAATGAACTCCGATATCGTTAAAGCACTTTGGCCAGTATTTGTCAAGTGATCGAGTACCTCTTTTATAAAAGTGCGAACACCTTTCGATTCGATGTTTCTGTGTTTCATTAATTCTGCGGGCTGTTGGTAAAATGCCTTAGCCTCTGCATATTGTTTTGCACTTTTTGTATTGATGAAAAGATGTATTGGATGAAAATCCAAAATCCATAATTGGATGTTGGACGAGTTCAATATAAATCCCGGCTCGAAATCATAGCCATATTCCCAATGAATGTCATCTTCCCAATTATAGGGGATACGGAACAAACCGTTCCATAAGGTATAAGGCACGACTGACTGATAGGGCAGAAAATGGTTAGCATCATATAATAAACCAGCATTCTTAAACTGATCTAAAAGTATTGTTGACTGGGTCATGCTATGGGAACGAACACCTTTTGCCTGAGGATAAATAAGCAACAACTCACTTATTATGTCAGGAGAACTAGTTTGAGGATTTTCAACTTTATTCTGAAGCAGGGGATTGAAATTCGGATGAATGCCGATTTCAAAAAGGGATGTATCTGCTTTTTGTAAAACTTTTGAGTCATGTGTGGCAAAAAGCGTGAGTGATACCTGATAGCTGCTAAAAAAATCAATGGTATCTTGTATCACCTCTTCGGGTGCCCAATCAATATCGCATGTAAACAGAATCATTTCTCAATTATTTCGGCATCCCAAATAATGACTTTTTTATTTGCGACATCAAACCATGCAATTAAGATAGGGTTTGGTTTGCGCTCGGATGAAATTTCTAATATTATCTGCACTCCATGTCCAATCAATTTTTCCGTCGGCAGGTGATCGTTGGGGATAAATTTTTTGCTTGGATAAATTCTGGGGGGTGATTTTTATTTTTTTCACTCCCTGCTTCAGACTGGTGTTCAATATTTCTATCGAAGTATGTGTAGCTTTATCATATAACGTTTTAATGTTGTCATTAGCACTAATTTTTATTTTTTTCTGTGCAATAATGTCTCCATCATCTACTCCATCACTTAATTTAAAAAGCGAAACACCTGTTTGATTTTCGCCGTTTATCATCGCCCAAACCAAGGGTGCTCCCCCAGCATAATCTGGAAGCAATGATGCATGAATTCCCCAAGCGCCGTATTTGGACAAGTTCCGTATGCTTGCCGGGATCATATAATACCATCCCATCACCAAAATAACATCTGGGTTGATTTTTTTGATCAGCCCCTCGTAATCAGATAGTTTGTGGCCCTGTGTCCCATTAATTTCGTGGTAAGGCACCTTCAATTTTTTAGCTATTGACTTGAGGTCAGCGAAATTGGTATTCCTGACTTTAGCTTTACTATAGGAAATTGAGAAAGTCTTTGGTACTGCAAAAACAGCTTTGACAACTGTGGATTTCTGACTAATTAGCGAATTTAATACTGCTTCGCTGAATGTAGTTGCACCTAAAAATACGCAAGTCATCATAGATTTTGTCCGGTTTATCATATATATTTTTCAATCAACAAATATTACTGAATCTGCCTGAATAGCAGGCCTCTTCCTCGTGAAAATAATTTGTAGTAAGTTGATTGTCCGTAATCCATTCTAAAAACTCCTCCTTAGAATAGCGCGAAGCGTTAGATGGGGAGTACCAATCGTAATTTGTAGATACGGAGGTGTCAAGATCTTGCTCTGCGTTCCAGTAGCACTTAATAAAATTCCAGTAGATGAATCGTTGTAAATCTTGTTTGCCTCCTTTAATGCCCAGTAGGGGCATATCAGGAAAGTCGAGTTCGATTTTAAGTTCGGAAAGTTGTTTCCCTAGTTGCGTTACTTGCTCAGATAAGGCCCAGAGTTCTTCCTTGCTACATTCTTTAGAGAATGTTCGGAAGTGCTCATCGAGCAATTCGCGCGGTAATGCCTTTTTAGCATATACATAACAAGAAAATTCACCACCGGGAGTAATTCGTTCGGTAAGATGTCGAAAAGTCTTCTCTGGATTTTCTGTATGATGAATGACCTGATCACAGCTAACGTAAGCAACCGACTGTTTTTTGAGATGTGTATCGGCTATATCCCCTCGGATGAAAAACAGATTTGGCAAATGAGCATATACCTCTCTTGCCACGTTAGCCGCTTCTGAGTAATCCATACCAATCACGAGGCTGTTAGGGGCAAGTTCTGCAAACCAAGCAGCTTTATATCCCAGCCCGCATCCGGCATCAAGTATGACGGGTTGCCGCTCTAAAAAAACCTTTAACTCCTGCTCGGTATTAAACCCATATAAT